>JBBJNV010000034.1 GCA_037721215.1 Gemmatimonadaceae bacterium | reverse complement strand
AACCGGAAAACCGTGCGTCCAAGAGCGAGGTCTCCGTCGGTTCGGGCAGGCAGTGGCGGACCCTGGTCGGCGGGCCCATCGCTTCCCCCACCACCGTCACCATCACCGCCTCCCGGCTGGATGGGGACATTGATGCTATCATCACACCCAGCGACAACGGCGAGGCAGAGAGGAAGGAAGAACGTTCGGAGCTTGAGCGCAGAGATGAGGTTCGGCTTCATTGCGATTCCCCAGATTGTCCCGCAACGAAACTCACTGTCATCGAATGAGCGGGCTGCGGAGATGCGACGCCGACTTCAACGCCGGTAACACGATTTGCACGCTACGGATGCGCAGGCCGGCCGGCAACGTAGCAGTTTGTATAAGCGCGCGAATAACTATTCCGGTCGCTGAGCGTTGGTGGCCGCAAGAACGCCACCACGCATTCCTCCATGGAGCCGGATGCCGCAAATCGCCACATTGACCGTGAGATCAGCGGCTGCAGGCGCATTCAGGCCGGGGCCAATGTCCATCAGGTGGGCGCCGCGGCGGTCGGGGAAGCTAGCGGTGTCCGGGCCCCGTCGTTTGACAGATGAGCGGCTTGTCAGCTCCTCAACAGATCAAGGGTCAATCCCGTAATGTCAGGTGCCTGCCTTCCCCGCATCCGCCCCTCCTCGGGCAGATGCCAACTCTCGCTCTTTGCGTTTAAGTGTTGCCGCCCGCTTCATCTCTCGTCCCAGCCGCTCCCAGATTCCTGAAGGCTCGCCACTTGCCCTGCGCACACGCCGGGTCAGCGAAGCGCGAGTGTCTTCGCCACTTTGCGGAGCAGTGAGCAGAGCAACCCCGGCGCCAAGCACCACACCGATGACAATTCCGAGCCCGAGGAGACTCACAGACTGCACATCAGGGGTCGATTTGTATGGCTTCCCAAGTGGGCGTTGCGCGGATGGCCGTGGAGTAACCAGGGAGTCTGAAGGTGGCGAGTACATGGCTGTAGGATTGGGTGGTAAGGTATTTGCTTCCGTTGGGAAGCTTGCAATACTTATGCGAGGAAGACGATGAGCGAGTCTGGTAAAATGATTCTGCTTGTTGAGGATAACGAAGACAACCGAATCGTGTATTCCACCATTCTCAAGCACTTCGGCTACGAGGTAACCGAGGCATGGAACGGTGAAGAAGGTATATCCAAGGCGAGGTCGGCAATGCCTGACCTCATACTGATGGATATCTCCATACCGATCATCGATGGCTGGGAGGCGACGCAGGTTCTCAAGCACGACCCCGCGACCCGACACATCCCGATCATCGCGTTGACCGCTCACGCCCTGGCATCGGATCGCGAGAAGGCGTTCGAGGTTGGTTGTGACGGATACCTTGCCAAGCCGTGCGAGCCCCGGGCGGTAGTCGCTGAAGTGCAGCGATTCCTCGGCGGCAAGAATGGCCACTGAGGACGCTGGCCAGGAGGATATTAAAAAACGTATCCTTGTGGTCGATGACCACGAGGACAACGTTGAGGTTCTCCGCGCCCGGCTGGAGGCGCGGGGTTATGACGTGCTGGGTGCGAGCGACGGCCAGGAGGCGCTCGACACCACGGCGAGGTGGATTCCTGACCTGATTCTGCTCGACGTCATGATGCCCAAGATGGACGGGCTCGAAGTCGTCCGCAGGCTCAAGGCCAACAAGGATCTGCCTTTCATTCCCGTGATCATGCAGACGGCGCTCGATTCGACGGAGCGTATGGTTGCGGGACTGGAAGCCGGCGCCGACGACTACGTTGCAAAGCCGATCAACTTCGCTGAGCTCGAAGCGAGAGTGAAATCGCTCCTGCGGATCAAGAAGCTGCAGGAGGACCTGGCGGAGAGAGAAAGACAGTTGTCCGAGGTGAACGACAAGCTGCTGCACATCTCCCTGACTGACGGCCTCACCGGCGTAGACAATCGCCGGTCGCTGGAAGAGCGACTCCACGAAATGTTCGAGCATGCGCTCCGGCTGCATGAGCCGATCGCGGTTGTGATGTGCGATATCGACCACTTCAAGCTGGTGAACGACACTCATGGTCACGCCGCCGGCGACGAGGTCCTGAAACAGTTTGCCGGGATACTCAAGCATCAGGCGCGCGAGATCGACCGCGTTGGGCGCTATGGCGGCGAGGAGTTCCTGCTCCTCCTTCCAGGCACAGTGCTCGACGCTGCGGTAACCTTCGCTGAAAGGCTGCGGGAATGCGTTGACCACCATACATTTTCGTTCGAGGGCGGCACGCTGCGGAAGACCGTGAGCTGCGGCGTAGCGGCGTTCCCGCACCCACGGGTGTCCGGACGCGATGCGCTGCTCAAGGCAGCCGACGATGCACTGTACGTTGCGAAGGAAGCGGGGCGGAATCGCGTGGTGCGTTTCGACAGTGCGGAATTCAACGCTCATACCGACACACAGGCAAAAGCGGATGCCACCAACAATGGCGCGAATCCCGAAAACGGCGCAGCCGCCGGAGCGAGCGGCGGTGCTGAGGGAACTACTAAGTAGCGCCTCTTACGAGTACTACGTGCTGGACGCGCCGTCGCTCGCGGACAGTGATTACGATTTGCTGTTTCGCGAGCTTCAGACAATCGAAGCCGCAAACCCGGAACTGAGAGCCGACGATTCTCCGACACTCCGAATCGGCGCGCCTCCCGCCAGCCGACTCGAAAAGCACGCCCATATCATGCCGATGCTTTCGCTCGGTAATGCGTTCGATGCCGGTGAGCTCGAAGCGTGGCAGGAGAGGCTGCGCAGGATCGCGCACAATGAGATCGCGAAGTCGGGGTACACCGTCGAGCTGAAGATTGACGGCGCCGCCGTCAGTCTCACTTATGATGATGGCGTGCTGTTGGTCGGAACGACGCGCGGTAACGGAAGTATCGGCGAGATTGTAACCGCAAATCTTCGCACGGTGAGAGGCATTCCGTTGCGCCTGCGCGGAGGAGCGCCTTCCGGACGCATCGAGATCCGGGGCGAGGTTTACATGCCCTTCTCACTATTCGAGAAGATGAACGAGTCGCGCGTGCAGGCCGGTGAACCTGTGTTCGCCAATCCACGAAATGCGGCTGCCGGCAGTCTGCGCCAGCTCGATCCCGCAATCACTGCAATGCGGCCGCTGCGATTTTACGGATACTCGGTGGCGGTGGGGGATGCGGGAAAGCTTCCGTTCGCGACCCAGTGGGATCTGCTCGCCGGTCTCGAGCGTTGGGGCATTCCAGTGGCGCCGCACAGAGCGCGCTGCGCACAGCTGGGCGAGGTGCACGACTGGAGTCATCGGGTAGAGCATGCCCTGCGAGGGAGCCTCGATTTCGCCATCGACGGTGGCGTGGTCAAGGTCGACAGCATGTCGTTGCAGGAAGAGCTGGGAGTCGTCGGCGGGAGGGAACCTCGATGGGCGATCGCACGAAAGTTCGCGCCCGATATCGCCGAGACAAAGCTTCTTGATATCAGAGTCAACGTCGGGCGAACAGGGGCGCTGAATCCGTACGCGGTACTGGAGCCGGTGGAGATTGGCGGAGTTGTCGTCAAGCTGGCCACCCTCCACAACCAGGATGTGGTACGGGCGAAGGACCTGCGCGTTGGCGATGTCGTGCAGGTCAAGCGAGCTGGCGACGTCATCCCCCAGATCATTTCATCGGTGCCGGAGAAATCGGGAGAACGCGCGGATCCGTGGGCAATGCCGGAGGTGTGTCCGTCGTGCGGCGCCGTGCCTGTGCGTGAAGAGGGGGAGGTTGCGATATACTGCCCGAACGTCGCCTGTCCAGGCCGCCGTCTCGAGGGGCTGGTGCATTTCGCATCACGCGGAGCAATGGATGTTCGCGGACTCTCGTACGCCCGGCTCGATCAGCTCATCGAGGCAGGGCTCGTCAGAGACGCGGCTGATATTTTTTCTCTCAAGCGAGATCAGCTCATGCGCCTCGAAGGTTACGCGGCAAAGGGCACCGACGCACTTCTGGCGGCCATCAGGCAATCGAAAACTCAGCCCTTCTCCCGCCTCCTTGGCGGTCTGGGGATCCGGCACGTCGGGTCGACAGCGGCGCAAACCCTCGCGCGCCATTTCGGGACACTCGACAGAATTGCCGCTGCAACCCGCGACGACGTGCTCGCCGTGCGTGGAATGGGCGATGTCATAGCGAATGCAGTTGTCTCATACTTCGACGATCCCGCTGCCCGCGAACTGGTGCAGAAGCTGAGAGCGAGGGGCGTCAATTTCGACGAGCCCCGTCAGGTAGCCGCGGGAGGGGCACTTGCCGGCAAGACGGTCGTCATAACCGGGACGCTTCCGACGCTCACCAGAACTCAGGCAACCGAGGCGGTGGAGCAGGCGGGCGGCCGTGTTACGAGCTCGGTATCGAAAGCGACCAGTTTCCTTGTTGCCGGTGAAGAGGCCGGCAGCAAGCTAGAGAAGGCGCGATCGGTCGGCGTCGAAGTAATTGACGAGGCGACGCTCCTCGATCGCATCTCGCGCAGAGCCTCAGCGCACTAGTCGTACTAACTTCATCGACACCATGCCAGAAATACAGATGCCAATGCTGATCGGAATAGGGCTGCCTACGCTTCGGGAATTGCGAAAGGGAGTGCTGATCGCAACGCCCCGCGGTGAATCGGGCTCGGACGCGGTCCATGTGCTTCGGGAAGCGGGCTACGCGGGGGGCACTGCCTTGTTCGACGCGTTCGAGCATTGGCTCAACCAGTCAGAGTCAGTGCGCCAGACACCTGCCGAAAAGAGCAACGGCGGATCGAATGATGATGGTGCCGGCGGGCTCTCGCTGCCTGAGTTCGAGGAACATGCGTCGAGGTTTTTTCGGGATGCGGGGTGGGGTGAAGTCTCGTTCGCCGCGCGCGAGGAAGACGGTATTGCGGAAGTGGAGATTACCGACTGTTGGGAAAGCGCCGATGGCACCATTAGCGAAATGCCTGGCTGCCACGTGACAACGGGAATGCTTGCCGCGTTCTTCGAGCGGATTGCGGGCTTTCAGATTGCTGTGTTCGAGACAGACTGTCGCGGTAGTGGTGGTTCACGCTGCTGCTTCGCCATGGGAAACGCCGACGTCATGCAGTTCGAATGGGAAAAGCTTGCCTAGTCCGATGTGTGCGCCGGACGTCCACGCGAGAGAAGTTGCCGGTTAAAGCCCGAGCACATCGGCGTACAGGGGGTTTGACATCAACTCCCCGTCGACGATGACTTCGCGGTCCCATGGCAGTACAATAGTGCTTTCGGTAGCCAGACCATGGAAATCGGGCGCATAGCTGCCGGTACGAAACCCGACTGCCGTCCGCACCTCCTTCGCGCCGGCGTTGACGATCGCCGCTACGGCCATGCGCATGGTGTCGCCCGAATCGCAGGTCTCATCGACGATCAGCACCCGCATTCCACGGACTTCATGAGGCGCCGCGCCAAACACTGCTGGCGTTTCTCTTACCGAGTCAGCCCGGAACTTGCGACTGATCACGATCGAGTGGAACTCCTTGCCAAGCATGGCGGCGATCACAGCTCCCGGCACGACACCGGCGGTCGCTATGCCGACGACCATATCCGGCTCGTAGTCGCGCGAAACCCTGAGAGCAAGTGCCCGTGACAGCTCGCCGAATAGCGGCCATTCGACCTGAAGCACGCCCAGGGCTGGGTCGAATGACTGTTTGCGTGGTGACATGTCGATCCAACCTAGCTCTGGCGCTCACTCGACGGTAGATTCGAAGCGATGTCTTTCTGGAGTCGCTTTAGCGGCGGGAAGTCCAAGAGCGAGCAGAAGCGCCTCGACTACCTGAGCGAGGGGCTCGCGCTCGAGCGTCAGGGGGATTACGAGGCTGCCCTCACCTCCTACCAGCTCGCCCTCAGGGACGAACCCAACAATCACAGGGTGTTGCAGAACATGGCAATCGCGTACTCGCGCTTGGCGAGACCGACCGAGGCCATTCGCTGCTACCGGCGCGCGCTCGAAATTCAGCCGAAGCTCTCGGGCGCCCACTATGGGCTCGCATACCTTCTGTTGCGCCGCGGCGAGAAAACCGATGCCGCCTATCATCTCGAGTCCTTCCTGATGGATCCCCCCGCTCCGAGTGCTGAAGCAGACCGGTGGGTGCGTCACGCCCGGGAAACGCTCGATCAGATCCGTACGTCTGATGACAAGACGGCCCCGCCGGGCGACCTCGAGACGGGTGAATATCCCGAGGTCTCCGAGTAGATGGGTGATGTGCTCGCAATCGTCAGTCAGAAGGGTGGTGTAGGCAAGACGACGACGGCGGTGAATCTCGCCGCTGCTTTCGCCCGGCGGGGCCTCAAGACCCTGATCGTCGACGTCGATCCGCAAGGCTCTGTGCGCTACGGCGTAGGGCTTCGACGTGGCCAGGACACGTCCGGCTTTGCCGACTACCTCAACGGTCAGAAATCGCTGCGGGAAGTGATTCTTCCGACAGCGCTTCCCTGGCTGCGGGTTATTCTTGCGGGCTCGGTTTCAGATGAGGCCGATCACGGGATCTATCAGCAACTCATCGCCGAAACCGACCTGCTCGCTGAACTTCTCGAGACGGCACGCACGCGCTGCCATGTCGTGGTAGTCGATGCGCCGCCTGGCCTTGGGCCGATCACTCGCAAAGTGCTCGAAGCCAGCCAGCACGTCATCATTCCCCTGCAATGCGAGCCGCTCGCCCTTCAGACCACCCCTCAGATTCTGAGGGGCATTCAAGACGTGGTCGCTACCAACAAGCATTTGACGCTTGACGGAATTCTGCTCACGATGTTCGAAGCCGGGCACCCCGCCAGCGAGCGCGTAGTCGATTATGTGCGACGGCATCTTCCATCGAAGATCGTGTTCAACATCGTCATTCCGAGAACGATCGCTACCGCCGACGCGTTTGCCGCAGGCCAGCCGGTGGTGCTTCGAAGCCCCGCCGATCCGGCGTCCCAGGCTTACATCAACCTCGCGACACAACTGTCGGACAGGTTTTTGTGAAACGCGGCCGGGTGGCCTTCGTGGCGGCAGTGACTGCAATTCTTTTGGCGGGTGCGTGCACCGAAGTTCCCACGGAACCAGACGCGGTATTGTCGGTTGCCTTTGATTCCCTGCCGTCGCCGTCGGTCGTACTCGGCGATACTCTTCGCGA
The DNA here is from genome assembly GCA_037721215.1 of Gemmatimonadaceae bacterium. Lineage (NCBI taxonomy): Bacteria > Pseudomonadati > Gemmatimonadota > Gemmatimonadia > Gemmatimonadales > Gemmatimonadaceae > Gemmatimonadaceae bacterium. The sequence goes on along the minus strand of JBBJNV010000034.1, from coordinate 23,498 downwards.
CATCAACGGTGTCGTCCGCCCGCTCTTCGCAACTGCCTATAATTTTCAGGGCGATGTGATTCCCGGCGCATCCGCGACGTTCACCACGCCCGACCGCGGCATCAGGATAAATGCGGCCACTGGCGTCGTCACCGGCGATAGTCTGCGCACGACTCCGGCCAGAATCGTTGCCAGTATCGGGGGGATCCAGGCCATTCTCCTGCTTGATGTCACTCTGCGCCCTGACACAGTCGGAGTATCGAACGGCCGTGACAGCCTGTCTTATTCATTGACCGATTCATCCCGCAACTTGTCGCCCGTGCTGAGTGTCAAGGTGCTGCACGGACTTGCCACAACCGACAGCGCGGTTAAATCTTGGCTAGTGACATTTGTGGTGGCCGGTGGCACTGCACCCGGACTCGCGACCCTCGTCAACGATGCTGGCCGTCCATCACAGGTGGATACCACTGACGCAAGTGGAATCGCCGGGCGTAGAATAAGGCTCGACCCAGCGCGCCTGACCGCGCTCGTGGACTCCGTTATTGTGCAGGCGACGGTCAGGCACCGTGGCGTTGCAGTTCGCGGCAGTCCCGTCCGTCTCGTGCTCAGAGTCAAGCCAGGGTAGATCAACCGCCAACCCAGAGAGGAGAACGTGATAGTAAGTGGTGGACCGCCGCCGGCACCCGGCACTATCAACAAGCTTTTCTTCGACGCGGTCGAACGCTATGACAAGCCGGACGCGCTCCAGTTCAAGTCCGCTGGCGTTTATCGGCCGATATCACATCGTGACCTGGCAGACCGGGTGCGGCATCTCGCGATGGGTCTGCGCGAACTCGGCGCCGAGGCTGGGGATCGGATCGGGATCCTGTCCGAGAACCGGCCGGAGTGGGCAATTGCGGACTACGCATGTCTCACCATCGGTCTCACCGACGTTCCGCTCTTCCCTACTCTTCCCGCTGACCAGATTGCCTGGATCCTGAACGACTCTGGAGCGGTTGCGGTATTCGTGTCGACGCGTGCGCAGGCGGAAAAGATCGCTTCGATCCGCGCAGACGTGCCGCTGCTTGGCAAGGTGATCAGCTTCGAAGATGTGGGAGAACTTGCCGACATCACCATCGCCGCCGTCGAGTCGATCGGGGCGAAAGTGGAAACCTCCGAGTCGAAGAACCAGTACCGTGCCGATGCCGACAAGGTTCAGCCGGACGATCTCGCCACTCTCATTTACACCTCGGGCACGACAGGGCAACCGAAGGGAGTGATGCTCACACATAACAATCTTCACTCCAACGTCGAAGCCAGCCGCGTCAAGATTCCGTTCGCCGGTAACGACGTGTCGCTCAGCTTTCTCCCCCTTTCGCACGTCTTTCAGCGGATGGGCGACTACATGATGTTCGCGACAGGAACGTCGATCGCATACGCGGAGAGCATCGACGCAGTGCCGGTGAACCTCCAGGAGGTGAGACCGACGATCGTGCTGTCGGTGCCGCGTCTGTACGAAAAAATGTATGCCCGCGTTCATCAGAGTGGCGCTTCGGGCGGGCTCGTCAAGCGCAGGATTTTTTCCTGGGCGACGAAGGTCGGGGACAAGTTCGCGGATGTGACACTTGCCGGTGGCAAGCCGGGGGGAATGCTCTCCCGGCAGTACGCCCTGGCGCAGAAACTCGTCTTTTCGAAACTGAAGGAGCGTACCGGCGGGAGACTGAGGTATTTCGTCTCGGGGGGCGCGCCGTTGTCGCCGGAGATCAACAAGTTTTTTTACGCTGCCGGCCTCGTCATCCTCGAAGGCTACGGCCTTACCGAGACGTCGCCTGTAATCGGTGTCAACAGCCCCGAGCATTTCCGGATCGGCACAATCGGGAAGCCGGTCGGTGGCGCGGAGGTGATGATTGCCGCCGACGGTGAGATACTGACACGCGGTCCGAGTGTGATGAAGGGTTATTACAACAATCCGGCGGCGACTGCTGAGGCGATTGACGCCGAAGGATGGTTCCATACAGGCGACATCGGCGAGATCAACGATGGCTTCGTCTCGATCACCGACCGCAAGAAGGACCTCATCGTGACGGCCGGTGGCAAGAACATCGCGCCGCAGCCAATCGAGAACCTCGTAAAGACCAACAAGTTCGTGAGCCAGGCTGTGATGCTAGGCGACAAGCGGAAATTCCCATCGATGCTGATCGTTCCCGACTTCGAGGAACTCGAGTCGTGGGCAACGAACAGCAATATCACCTGGACAAACCGGGCGCAGCTCATCACGATTCCAGCGGTCGTCGCGAAGGTCGATGAGGAAGTGGGTCTACAGCTCGCGCGGCTGGCTCAGTTCGAGAGGCCGAAGAAGATTGCTCTGCTCGAGCACGAATTCACGATCGAGCGCGGCGAGCTCACCCCCAAGCAAAGCGTCAAGCGCAAGGTCATCAACAACGACTACAGGGAAATCATCGACGCGCTATACGCGGAACGCTAACGTCCAAGGGTCACGAGCTCGCCGACAGATTCGGCGACCACGTACCGCTCATCGCGGGCGAGCTGCTTCAATCCGCCAGGAAGCGACATCGACGCCGGAGCGACGAGGCGTCCGCCCGGCTTGAGCACGCGGACGATTTCCCTGAGCACTACCGCATCGTCTGTTGCGGTATCGAGTGCTACGCCATCCACCGAGCGTGAGGCAACCGGAATCGGGCTGCCTGTCCTGATCGAGCCGACTCCTTCGCTGTCAGTCACTAGACCGGGTATCGGATTCAGCACGAGTACACGGCCCGAAAAAAGGCTCGAGAGTTCGCAACTCTCGGCGGCGAGCGAACCGGTGAGCAGCACGAGCATGCCGGGCCGCAACATGCCGAGCATGGCGGCGAGCCGGGTTACGGCCTCAGCTGACGGCGGAGTTGCGCCGGTCACCTGCTCTGTCGCTGTCTCACCAAAAACAGCGACTCCATCGACGATTGCGTATTGAGTCTTGCAGATTGGGCAGCCGAGTCTCCCCTCGATTACGATTCTCTCCTCAATTCGGCTGAACGCGGCAACCAGCCAGGTTTCCTCATGCGGCTCGGGGCAGCGGAACAGATCGATGAACTCTATATGCATGGCGTCGGCTGGACCGGTGGCCGCAAAGCGGCGGCTTTCAGCTTCGGGAGAGGCGCAGCTCGTCGATGTTGACCTCCTCGGGCTGCTCCAGCGCAAACAGCACCGCGCGCGCAACGGCCTGTGGCGAGAGCATTGACTGGCGGCTCGGATATGGAGTGGCGCCGCTCTCGGTATCTATGGGATCCCATAGACTTGTGTCCACGGCCGACGGCGAAACCAGAGTGGCCCTGACACCGGTGCCGCGCAGCTCGGCGAGCAACACCTCATGCATTGCTCGCAGGCCGTGTTTGCTTGCCGCATAGGCGCCGTTGTCCGGAAATACTGACCGATCCGCAACCGAGCCGATGGTCACGATGTGACCGCTGCCCCTTGCACGCATCCGGGCCAGGAATGCACGCACGAGGATGAACGGAGCGACGAGATTGGTCTGTAGCGACTCAGATAACGCGACAACGGACAACTCATGCAGCGGGGCCAGGTGAAATGACCCGGCATTGTTCACCAGAATATCCGGTGCGTCACCAAACGCACGGCTCACTTCAGCAGTTGCTTCGTCGACGGACCGGCTGTCGGAGAAATCACATCGAATGACAATGGAAGCACTTCCGATCTCGGCTGCGACTGTCTTGAGCGCCGACTCCGTTCTTGCAAGCAGCGCCACCCTCGCGCCCGAAGCAGCCAGCTGCCGCGAAATCTCTGCCCCGATGCCGCGCGACGCGCCAGTGACGACAACGTTCCTGCCGGACAACGCGGGCATGCCCAACGCCCTAATCCCTGCCGTTGTGCGCCAGGCGCAGAAACTCGTCGCGAGTCTTGGGATCGTCGCGAAACACACCGCGCAGCGCCGAAGTGATGGTTTTCGAGTTCTGCTTCTGCACGCCGCGCATCATCATGCACAGGTGGTGCGCCTCGATTACCACCCCGACACCCATCGGTTCCAGCACGTCGCTCAAGGCTTCAGCAATCTGCTCGGTAAGCCGCTCCTGTACCTGGAGACGCCGCGCAAAAACGTCGACAACCCGGGGCAGCTTCGACAGTCCAACGATGCGGCCATTCGGGATGTAGGCGACATGCGCCTTGCCGTAAAACGGCAGCATGTGGTGCTCGCACATCGAATAGAGCTCGATATCGCGCACCATCACCATGTTGGGATGACATTCGTCGAACAATGCGTCACCAATTACCTGGCGGGCATCCTGCGCGTACCCCTGCGTCAGCCATTGGAGTGAAGCAGCGACACGGCCCGGAGTCCTGAGGAGCCCCTCGCGCGATGCATCCTCGCCGAGCAATTCGAGCTGTCGGCGGACCAGATCCTCCATTGCGTCAGGTCCCGGTGTATTCGACATAGTTGTTGTCGGTCTCCCAGAGAACAAGTCGGGTCAGCTGCGCCGGAGCCACAGCCGGTTGCAACACCTTCCAGAACGCGACCACCATGTTCTCGGCGGTAGGAATTCTGTCGTTCATGAACGGTACGTCGATGTTGAGGTTCCGGTGATCCACGACGTCCACGACCTCGCGCTCAACGATTTCCTTCAGCCGGCCTAGATCGAGCACATAGCCCGTACTTTCGTCGATCACTCCGCCGACCGACACGTCGAGAATGTAATTGTGCCCGTGCCAGTTGGGATTGTTGCATTTGCCGAACGTCGCCTGGTTCTGTGCGTCGGAGAAAGCCGGATTGAATACGCGATGCGCGGCATTGAATCGCAGGCGGCGAGTGACCGTGACGTGTGGCATTTCATTCCCGGAGGGAAAGCGCAGAAAAAAAAGCCCCGCCGGCACACAACGGCGACGGCGGAGCTCCAGACGAGCAGGAACGAGGAGGTTTTTTGAAGCCCGGTCGAATTTATGAGGTCCTCACTCCTGCCTCGTGCCTTCCCCGCACTGGGGCGTGACGTCAGCCTGATTTATCGGACCCACTCGAAGGACTTAACGGCTCAAAAAGTGAGACTCCTCATTCCTTGAAGGTGCGACTGCACACCCTTGTAACACTTATAATTTAGGGACGCGCAAACTCACCGTCAACGAAATTGAAATGAACCTGAAACTCGTCGCAGGGATAGTGATGCTCGTACTCTGGACGGGCATCACCGCTATCACCGAAGCACCAGGATATGTCCATCTGCTGCTGGTGTTTGGTGTGTTTCTCCTTGTCTGGGGCGTGACTCTACGCGGCGCACGTGTGGCGCCCGCGGCCGAAAAAAACCAGGACCGCGTCAGGTGACGGCACCGTTGGGTGGCTACACGACGCCCTCTGATTCGTCGGACAGCGCCGCACTCACTGGTGTGGCCGAACAGCCGCAACCGTCTGAACTATTTCGCGACCGGCCTGTCGTCGTCACGGGAGCAGCGGGACTGGTGGGATCGCAGGTATGTCGTGTACTGACTGACGCTGGGTGGAAGGTTCGCGCCGTTGTGAGAGACATCGCAGGCGCGACAACGCGAATCGGTCAGATCCCCGTCGAGATTCGCGTGGGCGACATCCGCAACGCTGAATCGATGCGCGCCGCGATGGCTGGCGGGAGTGCACTCGTCCACCTGGCCGCAATCGCGATTGAGAAAAGCGGCGAGAGTTATGCGGACGTCAACACCGATGCAACAGCGGTAGTTCTCGATGCCGCGCGGCGCGCCGGCGTTGAACGGGTCATTTACATGTCGCAGAATGGGGCCGACAGTTCCTCTCCGTACGATTTTCTGCGCAGTAAAGGGCGCGCGCAGGATATGGTTACAGCCAGCGGCGCAAAGTGGACCATACTCCGGCCATCGGTAATATTCGGACCGGACGACGAGTTTGTGAACGTGCTGGGGCGGATGGTTCGATTGTCGCCGTTCGTGTTCCCTCTTCCCGGCGGAGGCACGGCGCGCTTTCAGCCCATTGCCGCCGGCGATGTTGCGACTGTGGTGAGAAAGGCACTCAGCGACAATGCCACAATCGGTGGGAGCTTCTCGATCGGAGGTTCAACACCACTGACTCTCAGGCAGATGACAGAGCGGATTCTTGTGGCGATGAACACGCACCGCAAGCTCGTCGGAATGCCGGTGAGTGCGGTTCGTCCACTGGTTGCCGCAGCGCAGAAACTTCTACCCAGGCCGCCGCTGACGACCGCGCTGCTCGATCTGCTCGCGATCGACAATGTGATTCCTGAAAACGATATCACGACGGTGTTCGGTATTGTCCCGGTTCCGTTCGCGCCGGAGGAGCTGCTTTATCTCCGGAAAATTACCGCTGGCTCGGCACTGGGGTCGATGTTCGGAAAATCCTAAGAGGGTTGGGTGCTCAGTTCACCCACTCAGCGACAAACAGGTTCGTGTCACCCTGCGTTGCAGCGCCCCGATTCGACGCCCACACCAGTCGCCGGCCATCGGGGCTGAACATGGGAAATCCATCGAATCCTTCGTCGAACGTGATCTGTTCGAGACCGGTGCCATCTGCGTTGACGAGATACAGATCGAAGTTGCCGCTGCGCGGCTGTTTGTGGTTCGACGAGAACACGATCCGATTCCCGTCGGGCGTCCATGACGGCCCGAAGTTGGCGCCCCCAAGCCGTGTAATCTGGCGTTGATCGGATCCGTCGGCGTTCATGACGAACAGCTCGACACGGCTCGGACGAACGAGGCGTTGTGAGAGCAGGGCGCGGTATTGCGCGAGCTGAGTGGAGTCCGATGGATGATTCGCGCGGTAGACGATTTTCCGGCCGTCGGGTGACCACCAGGCGCCGCCGTCGTAGCCGGGCGTGTTGGTGAGGCGGCGGACATCGCTGCCATCGGCGTTCATTGTATAGATGTCCAGGTCGCCATCCTTTAGCGACGTAAAAACTATGCGGCGACCGTCGGGAGAGATCACTGCCTCGGCAGTGTAGACGTTGTACGATGTAAGACGTCTTGTGCCGGTGCCGTCGCGGTTCGCGGTGTAGATGTCGTACGGGTCGAGGGGCCAGACGTAGCCGCTGGCTGGGTCTGGTTTCGCGGCGCAGAGATCTTCGTGGGCTGTTGTAGACGCGAAAAGCAGCCTGTCGCCGCCCGGGAAGAACCATCCGCAGGTGGTGCGGCCGCGGCCGTCGGAGACTCGCTTCAATCCAGTCCCGTCGATTTTCATGACGTATTGCTGGTCGCACTTCCGCTCGCCGCGTGACGCCTGGAATGTCAGCCAGTTTCCGTCGTCAGTGAAGTATGCTTCGGCGTTTTCTCCGCCGAAGGTGAGTTGTTGCAGGCTGGATAGATGTCGCTCTGACGGAAGGGGCGGTACTGGCGCAGCGGCGTTCGCTGCCGGTTGTCCGGTCGCGGGAAGCGGTTCGCTGGAGCGACCTGGGTAGGCTGCCCCGCGATTCGCGGACGGCGCGCATGCGGCCACGGCGAGTATGGCAGAGCGGAGTGAGATCGTTCTGAGAAGCATCGGCACGAATATAGTGTGGTGGTCAATTTTGGTCGTTATCGGATGATCCGAGGGCAAAAAACGATGTTCCCTGCGATGGGCTATGGTCTACGGCCGGCATGGCTGGAATCTTCGCGGTTGTCGCGGCGTTGGGAGCGGCGCTCTTGAAACGCCGCGCCGCTACAATCGGACTGCTGGTCGCAACACCCATGACTGTCTTTCTACTGGCCAGCGTTCTGTTCGCTGGTAATGTGGGGGCGTTCGCTCGTCACGACCTCCTCCTTCTGGTCGGCGCCATTGCCGGTGCGTTCGCCGGCGCCTATCTCGGCACACGACTATTCCGCCAGACAGATAGCGCGGCCTGACAGCACGACCGGCGACGAAAAGCTTCGCGCGGTACCGAGGTAGACGTTTGCCCAAGCCGTTGCAATGACGGGGGAAAGGTCGGGATGGCGATTCGAGCGTCTGCGAAAGTACTTCCCGTGGGCGGCATTCGGGGCGAACTACGGCAATCTACTTACACGGGCAAATGTTTGATCCGGCCGGGACGTGCCAAATAGGGATATCGCCCGATTTTCGCTCGTCGCCCGCCGCGCGAGATTGGGTTGAGCCCAATGTGCATCGCGGTCTCATCGCACAATCGCGCGCCGGAAACTGGTTCGGCTCGCATGCGGTTAAGACGCGGCTTGCCCCACTGAACTGCGGGGGGGGCTGCCAAACTGAGAGAGGAAATTCATGAAGAGGCGAACCTACCCTGCCCGGTGGTCCGTGCACTGCATGTCGAAGCTCGTACTTCCCGCGCTCGACGCCCGCGCGGTGTCGCTACGCACTCTTGCGACGCTCGGGTTCGCCCTTCTCCTCTCCGCCTGCGACGCGCAACGCACGGTGTTGCCACCCTCCGCCGCCGTCCAGCAGAGCTCGGCTCTTTTGACGGGGTCGGCGGCAACGGCGGATGTGCTCGTCGGCTTCACCCAGGCGCCTGGCGCCAGTCAGGTGACGCTCGTCGAGTCGCTCGGCGGGCGCGTCACGCGGCGATACAAGTACATTCCCGTGGTCGCTGCCTCGATTCCCGTCGCTCAGCGTGACCTGCTCGCCGCGTCGGCCGGGGTCAAGTTTGTCGAGGACGATAACGAGCTCGCGCCGTATGGCGGCAAGCAGATCATCGACTATGGTGTCTCGAAGATCGAGGCGCCCGCAGCGTGGGCGCTCGGCTACAGCGGGCAGAACGTGAAGGTGGCGATTTTCGACTCGGGGATTGACCTCACCAATCCGGACCTCGTCGTCGTCGGCGGCGTGAACTTCATTCCCAACTCCGCAGCCGACCCGACCGTCGACCCATTGAACTACGGCGACTGCTTCGGCCATGGCACACATGTCGGCGGGATCGTCGGCGCCACCAACAACGGGAACGGCACGGTTGGCGTCGCGCCCAAGGCGCAGCTCTACGCCATCCGATTCTTCGATTGCGCCGGAGGCGGCGCGACCAAGTCGCGCGAGCTCGCCGGCCTCGAGTGGGCGATCGACAACGGGATGGACGTCATCAACATGTCGTTCGGCTGCTGCACTATCGTGCAGGCGGGGCAGCGCATCCATGTGCCCCTCGCGAGCGAGGCCGAGGAGATGGCCATGAACGCCGCCTATGAGCGCGGAATCGTGCTCATCGCAGCCTCGGGCAACAGCTCGGTGGTCAACGGGCAGAGCGTCAACCAACCGGTGATAGCCTATCCAGCGGCGTACGCCTCGGTGGTCGCGGTCGGCGCGACCGATGACGAGGATCGACTCTCATCGTTCTCGCAGTTCGGCGACGACCAGGAACTCACCGCGCCTGGGGTGCAGAACTTGTCGTCGTACCTGGTGGGAAAGGGAAGCCGCGCCGCGCTCACGGTGGACACTGACGGCGGCAACGAGCTCGGGAGCATTCCGATGCTCTTCGCGGGGCTGACGTCGAGGACCGGACTTACGTCGGCGGCGGTGTTTGCCGGGTTCGGCTCGGCGCCGGAGTTCGCGATGGTCAACTGTGTCGGGAAGATTGCCGTGGTGAGCCGCGGGGCAAACCTGACGTTCGCGCAGAAGACGGAAGCCGCGATGAACGCCGGGTGCGCCGGGATCGTCATGCACAACAACCAGCCGGGAAGCTTCGCCGGCACGCTCGGCACAGCGACGGCTCCCGACGGCCGGGCCTGGATCCCGGCGATCTCGATCTCGCTCGACGACGGACTGTACCTCGACGAGAAGATCCGCAACGGCCCGACGTCGGTCACGCTGCTGAACACCGTCGGCAACCTCGCGTCGCTCAGCGGCACGTCGATGGCCTCGCCGCATGCGGCAGGGGTCGCCGCACTGGTGCTTAGCAAGAACCCCAACCTCACCCCCGCGCAGGTGCGCCAGGTGTTGCGGGCGAGCGCGAACGACCTCGGCACGCCAGGGTGGGATCCGGTGTTCGGTTACGGGCGCATCAATGCGAAGCGCGCAGTGCAACAGACGCCGTGAGGCTCACGGCCGCAGATGTACGACAGTTTGGACTGGGATGCCCACCGCCGGGCTCCATGGCAATTACCCGCTGAATGGGAGACAATTATGCGTATCGTTACTTTCGCCCCCGCCCTCGCCCTGCTGGCTAGCCTCGGCGCCTGCGCCGATGGCGCACAGGCCCCCACCGCCCCCACCGCCCCCATCGCTTCGTCGCCGACCACGGCCGTGGTGCTCGGCAACGAAGTGACCGGAGGGGTGCAGCTCAAGCGCCCGCGGATCGACGTCACCAATTGGATCGATGACACGAAGCAGCTGCTCGGCACGCTCGACCTGCCGGCAGGATCCACCGGCATCGGCACCGGATCGGCCATTCTCATCACGATTCCCAATGAGGGCCGCTTCGGCTGCACCGCCAACTTCATCTGGCGGCAGGGAACGCAGTTGTATCTCGGTGCCGCCGGGCATTGCTTCGTCCCGGCCGCGAGCAAGTCGACCCACGGTGCAGGCGCCGACTACGACGCGTCCGGAGTGGTGGTACAGGTCTGCGTCGAGGGATGCGAAGGGAACTTCCGCAGCTCGCGGCTGCTCGGAAAGTTCGTGACCATCGGCCGGGTGGCATACGCCCGACAGACGGATCCGACGGCCACCGAGGACATCGGCAACGACTTCGGAATCGTCGAGATCCCCGCTTCTCTCGCGCACCTCGTCCGGACCGCGATGCCGGTGTGGGGAAGCTACTCGGGCGCCGAATTTCTCGGCTTCGGCAAGTTCGGCTGCCACTACGGCAACGGTCTGGTGGCTGGGGAGACGGTGCTCACCAAGGCGCGCGTCGGGGTCGGTGGTGGCGGCGATCAGGACTTCTGGCAGGGTGACTTCGCAGGCGCTCCTGGCGATTCCGGATCCGGGTTGATCTCATGCGAGAGCGATGGGCTGGGCTTCAAGGGCGTCGCCGCCGTGGGCGTGCTTACCCACTTGGGTATTGGCGACGGCGAGGTGAAGATCAAGGGTACGAAGTCGAGGGTAGAGCACGGTGCGATCTTCGGCACCACGGTCCGCCGCGCCATCGAGATGGCGCGCGAAGCCGGACTGTCGATCGCGCTGGTGGACAGGCTCTGATCCAGCGCGGGTCGGCGGGGCGTCCGTGCCTCGCCGGCTCCGCGCACGTTGGCTTCCAGGACTCGCCCCGACAGCAAACCGGCCGACCATCCTGATGGTACGCCTGCTGCAACCACAGGTGTCCTAGTCAAGTGTTCAGTTACCGCGGATGTGAGCCAAGGGGGAGCTGTCAGTACGCGTTGCTCGATCGCACGCCGCCAGCATCGTCGCAAAGACGCGCGCGAGATCTTCGCCCAGGGTACTTATGAAATCCGCGACCGTCGTGAAGTGAGGCGCGGCATCTCGGCAGAGCGCAATGAAGGTCACCTGCTCTCGACAAAGCCGCTCAATGCCACGGCCGCTCATTATGCCGTGCGATTGCCATGCACGACCATGTACTGCAACATTCCATGAGGTTTTCCTACAGCCTCGTAAGCCCGCCTAACTCCCGTCTCGGAGATCACGACGCGCCTCCTCGCGGAACCATAGAGTGTCGGTATATGCATCGAGGTCCTCGGTCCGCGACCTTCTGCCATCAATTACTGGTAGAAACGCGTGGATCACTTTCGTGGCCGTTTCGATCCTGGTCGCTGGCTGCCAACCACGCGCCGCCCACGAGCTTCACCCGGGAGGAAGCGCCGGACGGTTCCGTGTAAGCGTCTGGAACGTTGCCGAATCATCCTTCGTCAGGCGACCACCGGTCTTCCGCCGGATCCTGCAGGCAACGGATGCGGATATCTTCAGCTTCGACGAAGTCGGGGAGCACTCACTGCATGCTCGCCTGAGATCGGAGTTTGCGCGCGGGGTCGCGACGAACGCCGCGGTCGTCGAAGTACGCGGCCGAAGGTTGCTTCTCGTCGGACTCGACCTGTGGGCCCGGGGCGGCTCTCCGGACAGCTCGGAGGAGACGCGTCGGCGCGGCCGGGGCGGCCCGTTCCACAGCGCCCGTATGGATGTAGTGATTTTCAGCGACCTGACACTCAGCGCGTTGAGCGCGCGCGTCGTAAACTGGGACGACTTTCCCTCGGCCGAGCGTGTAGCCCTCGGCCTCACGCCGACGCCAGTGGTGGGGTTGTCTCGCCACCGCCCAGTAGTAGTGGACTTCGAGTGGCGCTGAGACTGCGGCGAAGTCCGGAAGCGCGTGACGGTGACGCGGAGCGACCTTCAGCGGAAGACGCTTCAACGCTGCTCTGCCTGCCGCAGCGTTACACTCATCCACAGCAACCAGATTCCCTGCGCGAGGACAACTGCTCCGAAGCCGTGAATGTTGAACTTCAGGCGACCGCTCAAGGTGACAGCGAGCATCAATATTCCACTGATTATCCCGTAAACGGCGAGCGAACGCGATAGAATCTTTTCGCGAATCATTGCGACCGACCAGAGCAGCAGTGCGAGGGCGCTGAAGGAGACGTATACCTTGTCGAAAGATCGGTTCAACAGCACTGTGTAGCCTAGCGCATTCGCTGCAAAATCCCTTGCCGCACCCTGTTCCCTGACTGTTTGTTCGAGCAGCGCGGTGGCGATGAATCCGCTCGCGGTTGCCGCGATCATGATCGCCGCGCTTGCCCATGCGAAGAACACCAGGGCCCCGACGGCGAGCACCCGCTCGGTCCGAAACTGAAGAGTCAATGCGAGAGTGCCCATCACTATCAGCGGCTGTCCGAGCAGTGCGAGCGAATGAACCATCACGTTTAGCGATCCTTTACCGCCTCCGGCGACGCTTTGAATTACGTCGTGACCTGTGGGATGCAGGGTCATCGTGACGAAGCCGCAGAGTGTGCCGGCGACAATTGCGAGAGATGCCTTCTGGTTCGTAGTCATCGTGGATTTGGGTTGCTCAGTGGTTGACCGGGGGCAATATTGACCCGCTCACCGCATCCCGCTCGCCATGTCGAACAAGCCAGCACTAAATGTCCGGAAAGTCGCATCTTCCGACCCGAGGATCGCGCGGAGCACTCGCGCCCTCGGCGCCGCACTGGTGGAGCTGATGCTGGAGGAAAAGTTCGACAACATCACGGTTCAGAGCATTCTTGACCGCGCTGATGTAGGCCGGTCGACCTTCTACGCGCACTTTCGAAACAAGCACGATGTTCTGCACACGAGCTACGAAAGGATGTTCGGCTGGCTGGAGCAGCAGATGGACGCCTCATCCGGAGCTGGTGTCCGAATAGCTCCTGTCGCCGAATTCGCTGTACACCTCGCCGATGCTGAGCCGCTTCTGGATGCACTGCGGTCCTCGGGGCAGTTGCAGCAAATATCAGATCTCGGCGTCGATTTCCTCGCTGCCATTATCGAACGACATGTCAGGTCGATACCCGGATCGAACCCACCGGTCCCCGCATCACTGGTTGCGCGCATGCTCGCCGGCGCGCTGATGCAGATGTTGGAATGGTTCGGCGAGCGGCGTGCTTCGACTACTCCGGCACAGATGGACGCAATGTTCCACTCGCTGGCGCGGACATGGCTGCTCCGCGCCTCCTACGAGCCCGTCAGCTAATGCAAATCCAGGTGGCGCGTCGTTTGGCGCTTCCTCCCAGCTTGTATTGTGGCGGCCGCACTCACGGCATGGATGGCAATGTCGGCCGCTCGACCGTAGCTGGCTTCGACTCTCGCTGCGATGACAGCGGCCGCTGCTGTCGAGGGCTATGCGGAAGCGCACTGAGCGCGCATTTTATGAGGGGCCCACGCAGCAGAACGCCGGGCGTTTAGACAGACTCGCAGCAACTCGCCACCCGAGATGCAATCACACTCGTTCGCAGCCGGTCTCGTTTCCGCCAAATTGTCCACGGGTTAGGGGTCCTCGTCATCGATGCCCGAAGATGCCGACTTCCCACCTCAAGCGGGTGAGCTGTTGCGGCTGCTGAGATCGTACCTGAAAGGTTTGATGTCAGTTGACGAGTTTGTAATAGCGATCCATCAGCTTCCGCCATTGCAAAGTGATGGTGCGGCCACGTGCGCACGGTCGTGACGAGCGAATGCGCATCCAGTCGTACTATGAAGGCCAGGAGTTTTTGTATCGCCTGACGAAGCTTCTCGCTTCGCCGCAGCGTAATCCGCGGAGAATTGGCGCGCGTTCCACATCGTTCGGCCCAGTTGCACCAGTCCCTGGGCATCCCCTCGCAACCTCACCTTGAGAATATGCGCGTCTTGACAACTCTTACAGCACTTTGCATCGCCACGCTTGCCTGTGCCCCGACTGCGCAGAATCGGGCTTCACCCGCCGCAGGTCCGACAGTCGACCGCGACGCGGAACGCAGCGTTGTGGTGACCGTCGAGCGCCTCTTCGAGGCGATGCGAACTCGAGACACAGCGGTGATTCGCCAGCTCCTTGCACCCGAACTTGTGCTGGTTTCGATCGGACCCGGAGGTACTCGCGCTCACCGCACCCAGACTGTGCCGGATTTGCTGCGTGCGATCGCTGGCAGCCCGGAGGAACTGAGGGAGCGCATGTGGTCGCCGGAGGTGCGGCTCGATGGTCCTGTCGCTACTCTTTGGGCGCCTTATGACTTCCATATTGGTGCACGGCTGAGCCACTGCGGTTATGACGCTGTTCAGCTTGTGAACCAAGGCGGCCAATGGATTATTACCGGTCTGACCTACACCGTGCGTCCCGCCCCATGTGCCACTCGACCCGGCTGACGAAGAGCGACTATTGTCATCCCGATTGACTCGCCCACGTCCAGAGCGTCCCGGTGTCGACCAACATGCGCGGATCATCGCCCTGGCTTCATGACCGACGCCCTCCGAAACACGCTCCAGCAGGCGGTTGGAAACGCCTATCGTATCGAGCGTGAGCTCGGTGCCGGCGGCATGTCGCGCGTGTTCGTCGCGCACGACGCGTCGCTCGATCGCGACGTCGTGGTGAAGGTTCTATCGGCGGAGTCAACCAACGGAATCAGTGGCGATCGGTTTCGCCGTGAAATTCAGGTTATCGCCAGGCTTCAGCACCCGCACATCGTGTCCATCCTTTCGGCGGGCACGGCGGACGGCGCACTTTACTACATCATGCCGTTCGTGCGCGGCGAGACGTTGCGTGCACGCATGACCCGCGAAGGGCCGATGGCCATTCCGCGTGCAGTCAGGCTGTTACGGGAGGTGCTCGACGCACTCGCGTTTGCACACGGGCAAGGCGTCGTGCACCGTGACATCAAGCCGGAGAACGTGCTCCTCGAGGCGGGGCATGCGGTGGTCGCCGACTTCGGCATAGCGAAAGCGCTGAGCGAAGCGGGCAACATGACATCGGTAGGCATTGCGCTGGGCACCCCCGCATACATGGCTCCAGAGCAGGCAACGGCCGATCCCAGTACCGATCACCGCGCAGATCTTTACGCCGTCGGTGTACTTGCGTACGAGCTTCTCGCCGGCTCGCCGCCGTTCAGCGGCAGCGCGCAACAGGTGATCACGGCCCACATTACCATTCCTGCGCCCCATGTCCGCACGGCTCGCGCGGATGTTCCTGACGCATTGAGCCAGCTGGTCGCGCATGCTCTCGCCAAGGATCCCTCGGCGCGTCCGCAGAGTGCACACGAAATGCTCACCGCTCTCGATGCGCTATCGACGTCGAGCGGCACCCCCACGCACGGAGTTTTACCCGCTCCGCGCGCAGAAGCTGGCCGATCGGTGCCGCGGTGCTGGTGCTTGCGATTGCCGTGTCCGCCGCCGTTTTTCTCAAATCGCGCTCCGCCGCCGCCGCTCCGGTAGTTGCCGAAGGTGCAGAGCTGATCGCCGTCATGCCGCTGATTGCAGCGTCCGACACGTCTCTCACCCGCCTCGGCCAGGACCTCGTCGTGACACTCAGCGCGAACCTCGACGGGGTGGGCGCGCTGCGCAGCATCGATGCGGCCACTCTGCTGATGCGCGCACGCAAGCTGCCTTCACCGATGCCGCTCGTCGATGCACAGCAACTAGCGATGGAGCTCGGCGCTAAGGGCGTCATGACCGGAACCCTCGTGAGCGAAGGTGACCGCGTGCGCGCTTCGGTAGTGCTGCGCGTGGTTGGCACGGACTCCACACTGGCGAAAGCATCGTCCCTTGCGACGCCGCGTGACATCGCGGCGCTGACGGATTCGCTGAGCTGGTCGGTCCTGCGGCAGGTCTGGCGACGCGGCACTTCACCGTCGCCAGTACTGGCGGGGCTCACTACGCCGTCGTTCGATGCCTTACGCGCATTTCTGGACGGCGAGCGGCGATTTCAACGGCTCGACCTGAAAGCAGCGCTGGCAGACTATCGCCGCGCCTTCGAGCTGGACACAACATTCGCGCAGGCATACCTCCGGTACGACTATGTCAACGAGTGGAACCTCCAGCCGAGGGACTCCTCTGTTCACGCTCGATTGCTCGCGCTCAGGGACCGGTTGCCGGAGCGCGAACGGCTATGGATCGAAACGCGCGAGCGATCATTGCCCATTCCGGAACGTGTAGCGGAGTGGAAAGCATTGATCCAGCGTTTTCCTGACTATCCGCCATTCATCATGGCTGCAGCTGACCCGATCATCCACACGGGCCCGATCTATGGCATCCCCCTGGCCGAGGCTCAACCGCTGCTCGACCGGCTGGAGCTGCTTGTTCCTGAACACGCCGACACGAAATTCCATCAAGCAATGGTTACCGGCGTTCTTGGAACACCAGCCGAGGCTGGGGCATTACTGACGAGCGCGGCGCGCGCAGCGGCTGGACCGTGGGGCAGGCTAATGGAATTCAGCGGCGAGATTCTGACTGCAGAGGGGGCCGGCCAGCCGATGCCGGCCGAGGCTCGAGCATTCAGATTTGCAAGGTCGCTCGCGCAGGACTCGCGCGACGATCCTTCCTTTCTGATGCTCTCCGGGTTTTTGACGCAGGTTTCCTCGCAACACGCTTATCAGCTGGATATGCTTGCACGGATACGTAAGGCAGGTATCTACCAAGGCGAGGTCGGCGTGGCTTCGGCATATGGCGAGAGCGAATTGCGCGCTGCGCGTGGAGACTGGAACGGCGCCGTGAGCGCGGCGCGGCGCCTGGAGGAGACCGGACTTCCGGTGGCGATGCGGCAGGCAATGGCACGTACGTCGGCCCTGGGCGCTTGGCTGGGGACCGTCGATCCGATGGTTGCCGATAGTGCGGTACAGCGCGCGCGAAGCTTCTCCGAGGCGCGGCCCACCAGTGTCGACCGCGCCGAGTTGAGTTGGCTGAACGGCTTGGTTGGGGTTGTGCGAGGCGACAAGCCGCGGGTGCGTGCAGCGATGAGAGAGCTCTCGGCGGACACATTGTCCATTTTCCGAAATGCTGCACGGTCGCTTGACGGACTGTGGGTGAATCGCAGCGACCCGAACCGGGCGGCGGACAGCCTCAAGGCACTGAGCGACGACTTCATGCGCGGCGTCGGGTATGTGCTCGCGGTCGAAGCGGTGAATCGAATAGTCGTGGCGCGGGGGCTGCGCAGGGCCGGACAAAGTGCCAACGCTGAACGCTATATCATGTGGCCGGACGCGAGACCCAGTTCAGCGGCTAACGTTGTAACGGTTGCGGTTATGAGTGCTATCACCGAGTTCGAGCGGGGCAGCGCGTTCGACGCGGCTGGTCACCGCGCTTCGGCGGCCGTTCATTATCGCAGATTCGTCGCCGCGTACGATCAGCCGCCCCCCGCGCATCGGGCCATGGTCGACACGGCAAAGGCGCGTTTGTCTGTGCTGGCAAAGACCGATGCGGCGAAACCCCGGCCCAATACTTCAGAAAGCCGATGACGCGTTTGGTAGAGGCTAGATCTCCCAGTTCGACAGAACCACGCCTCGCTGTGGCCGGTTCTCTCCGTACCCCTCGAGAGTCATCCGCAGGTCCGACCATCTCACCCGCGCTCCCCGCCTGATGAGCGTCTGATACGCCTCCCCATACTGCCCCTGCATGCGAATGGCCACGCGTCGTGTGCCACTCCGCCGTGCATGATCCGAGAGCAGCGTCACCAGCGGATCGAAATCTTCGTCAGATCGCGCAACCAGCTTGAGAACGCGCAACTCTTCGCGAACCCGGCCTTCGACAAGCGGCACCGAATGACAGATCGCGAAGCCGGCCAGCTCGTCCCTGTCCCAGAGCGTCAATGTATCACCAAGAGAAAGTTCCTCAGTGAGATGAATCTCGCGGGAAAAGTCATAGCCCGGCGCTATCGATGCAGTCAGAGCAAGACACTCAGCCACTGCATGGTCCAGCTCGTCGGCATGAAGACTGCCCAGTCGCACTGACCTGCGCCGGCCATCATCCGCCGGACCGTGCGCGCCATCGACAGTAACAGTGAGTGTCAGGTGCCCCGGCGTCATGCCCAGTGCCGAATAGAACCCGATGTTGTCCATCGTGCGAGGCATCGTCTCGAGGCCGATCACCCGCGCGCCACTGGTTTTGAGCAGCTCGATGCCCGCCGACACCACGGTCTTACCCACCCCATGGGCCTGTAGATCGGGATGTACTGCAAGCGGCCCCATCCATGCCTCGGCGCCAGACTGGTGGACGACGTTGAATGCGACGATGTTGCCTCGGTCGTCGCGCCATAGCATCGCACCGCTGCCTGCATCCGCGATCGCGAATCGCCAGACTGCGGGATTCAAATAAGGGACGCGAACGCCTGCCATTCCGTCGCGCCGGTATCTATCTGTAAACGCGTCACTGAAGACCGCGTTGAGCACCGGAATGTCGCTGTCCAGCATCTGATGCGGTCCTGTCGGAACCCTCGCCTGGCGCCAGCTTCGCGAGACGGCCATCAGGCGGCTCCGGCGGTGATGAGCACCGGCTCCCACAGCGTTCCCATCGATGATATGTCCCGACCGCCGTGTGCTTGCTCGACCACGGATGCAGCGGCCGACGAATCGAAACGGACAGTGATGACTCTGTCGACTCCCTCGCGCACCGATTCGATGTGCGTGATGAGAATGACCTGCTCGAAACGATCGCCAAGGGCGCGGAGAAGCTCGATCACATTGAAGCGCCGCGTTTCGTCGAGGGAACCAAACACCTCGTCGAGTATCAGAAGCGAGAACGCCTGACCCGATCGCTCGGCGATCATCTGCGAAACGGCGAGCCGGAGCACGAGGTTGGCGATATCCTCTTCTCCCCCCGAGAGAACCGGCTTGCTAATGCCATCCTCAAGCACGGTGATGTTGTACTTCTCATCCAGCTCGATCTCGGCGGTTCGGGAATCCATCAGCTCTCGCAGGAACGTGGTCGCCAGGTCGGACAGCTCCGGTCTGAGCTCGGCGTTGAGCTGAGTGCGCATTTCGTTGAAAGCCCGGTCGAGTTCTTCGTGAAGGCGGCGCTCCTTCTCGCGCTGGTCGACAGTAGCCTGAATGGCTTTCGACTCCTGCCCGGACGCGAGTGCTTTTTCAAGCGCCTCACGCGAATTTCGGAGATCGGAGCTGGCGGTATTCAGAGAAAGTTCAGCGGATCTCGCTTCGGCGTTGTACCTGTCATAATCGGCTTTGAGTCGGTCGAAATCGACCACCCCAAACGACATCTGTTTGTGTCTCATGCGGAGTGTTCCGAGCAGAGATTCGATTGACGACAGCGTGCCGGCGTATTCGCCTCGCTCCCGCGTGACCTGCGGCTCGCGCTCGACAAGCGCGTCCAGCCGGGCGAGGCGCGCCTGGAGCGGGGCGAGCCGGGCGAGCTCGGATCTCACGAAATCGTAGCGGGCGGCATCGAACCCACGCGCAATCGCGGCAATGTCGCGTCGCATCTGCTCGATGCGCCTATCCTTGAAGGCGATGTCGCGTACGATGCCCCCGAGCTCCTGCACCGCCAGCTGGACCCGCGCAAGCTTTCGCTCGAGAGCGCCGGCCTGACCTGTGAGCGTGCGCCGGCGCTCATCCAGCGCCCGCACGTTCGAAGGCATATCCGACAACTGCTCGAATCGGTTGCGGTAATAAAGGCCATCTGCCGTGAGAGCCTCAACGTTCTCTGTCAGATGTTCTACAACAGTATGCAGATTCTCGCCCAAGGCACGGCTGCAGGTTGGGCAGGCGCCGTCAGCACCGAGACTCGTGACCCTGTCGAGCTGGTGCTGCACTTCGATAAGCTGCTTGCGGAGGTCGTGTAGCTTTGTGTCCGCATCCTGCCGGTCGCGCACCCACTCGGTGCGGCGGGCTTCGAGCTCACCCTGCGCATCCTCAAGCTCGGCGCGCTTCTTCTCGAGCTCCACCGTGACATCCTCTTCCAGTCCCGGTGCTTTTTCGATGACCGTGTGGCGCGCCCGCAACCGGTCGAGCTCTTCACGCAGTGCAATTTCACTTTCCACCAGAGTCTTGCGCCGACCCTCCTCGCGGTACATCTCGTCCAGAATGCCGAGCTCGGCTCGCAGTTCTTCCTGCGGCTCGACGGCTCGTTGCAGTTTCGCGAGCTCCGCTCGCGCTTCCGCAATTGTGGCAAGCTCCGACGATACACGCTCCACGTTTCGCCGAAGCGACGATTCATCGCGTTCATTTGCCGTGATATCGGCCTGAATCTGCAGCGCCTTGTCGCGGTTCTGCTGTGCCAGCGCCCATTTCGGAGTGACCATCGCCAGCGCGTTTCCAGCAAGCAGATTTCTGTGCTCAGCGCTCTGCGCCGCCGCGTTTGCCTGCGCAGCTCTCGCGAGAGCCTCTGTCAACCATTTTTCGACTGCAGCGGGGTCGGGCATGCCTGCCCTCAATCCGGTTATCTCTGCGGCAAGGGTTCGACGTCGCTCGCCAACCATGTCCTGCGCCAATCGAAGCTTTTCATAACCCAGCACGCGGGACAGAAAGCGAGCGCGCTCGGAGGCAGCCATCGTCGCCATCACCGCGAGCTCTTTCTGTCCTGTGAAATAGGTTCTGAAGAATTCATCGCGTGACATGCCAAGCAGCCGCTGCAGCTTTTCGGCGACCGCTGTTGGCGTCACAGCCATCGGCTCCGGATCGCCATCGAGATACAGCTCGGCCGAGCTGCGACCTCGGACGATGCGGTAACGGTGACGCCCGAGCTCGAACTCCAGCTCTATACCCATCGATGAGCCGGCGCTCGCTTGCTGGGACAACATCTGATCGCGGTTTGAGCGGCTCCACGCGTAAAGCGCGAACGCGATCGCCTCCAGAATAGTGGTCTTGCCCGCGCCGTTCGGCCCGATGATCCCAGTGATGCCGGACTCGAACACGATCTCACTGGAGACATGCTGGCGAAAGTTCCTGAGTTTGAGCGAGTGCAGCTTCATCCTTCGTCGGTAGCCAGAGCCGGGGAAAGGCGGTCAGCCTCGTCGAGATAATGCATGCCGAGATTGACGAGCGCTGCGCGGTCGATACCTGGCGTGAGCTGCCTTTTTTCAAGCATCGACCGAACCGTTTCGGCGAGGGATGTGCGCCTGCCCGGCGCGCCGCCTGTTTCGATCCGCACCGGCTGCGGCCGCCTTGCGTCGAGATGGAAATGAAGCGCGCGCCGCTTGAACTCCCGAATCTTCCGGTGATCCAGGTCGCGAAGGATATGTCGCGGTACATCGCGAACGACAACGCGAACAATCATGTCGTCAATTCCGCCCCTGCATGAATCGACAGCTGCACAGATGTCGGCGCTGAGCTGCTCGGCCGTGCGTCCGACAGCGCTGACCTCCGGGAGGTCGATCACCCTTCGGGCCAGCGTTACCGAATGGAATCGATGCTGCCCCGTGTCGAGATTATGCTCGATAAAGCCCTTCCCCGGAATCTTTCGACGGAACTCCTCGTCTACTTCGCCCCAGACGTTCGAGCTCGCGTACTCGAGCGAGCCGGAATAGTAGGCATTCGGTGCAACCTGTGTATACACATGGTAGTGGCCGAGCGCGACATAATCCCACCGTTCCGGACGCAGATCTTCTCGAGGCAGCTCGACACCCGGCAGGGGCGGCGGCGCGCCGAAGCGGTTGATGACCCCCTCGACCTGGTCGTGCATCAGCAGCACGTTGTAGCGCGCTGTTTTGCTCGGCTCGAACGCCGGGCGCGGGCGAATGAGACTGGGGATGGCAAGCACCGATAGTTCGCCATCACGAAACGTGACGTTCTTCGCTTCCTCTTCGACGACGGTGATTCCAAGGGTCGAGAACAGCCTGAGCAACCAGCCGGTTTCCGTAGTGCGCGGTTTGTCGTGGTTCCCAGCGATCATCACAATGCTCGCGTCCGGCAGCATTTCCGTGAGACGCGAAAACTGCTTGAAAGCGTGGAGTATTGCCGGGTTTGTGGGCCGAACGCTGTGAAATACGTCGCCGCCAATGAGAATGACGTCAGGCTGAATCTCGATCACCCGGTCGATCGCGCGCCGGAACGCGGAAGCGATGTCCGCCTCACGCTGATTGATTCCGTTCGCCGCAAGCCGCTGATACTGCCTGAACCCGAGATGCAGGTCGGACAGATGGACGAGCTTCATTGAGCCCGTGCCGTCCTTAGATGCTGAGTGACTCGCGTCCACACCGCCATCGGCGGGCCAGTTGCGGGTTTGATGACAGATCGCATATCGATGCTTGCGCGCGTCTCGGTGATCCATGCAAGACGCCTGTCGAGCTGCATCATGCCGGTAAGGGAGCCTGACTGTTCCGGCTGGCTTCCGTCGCCATGATCGCCGGACACGCTGCCTCGCATTGAAATATGGGCCACATCACCATTAGGCCCGAGAGAATCAAGCTGGAACGTTGCCCGCACCAGTCTTTTCGCACCTTGCTCGGCGGTGATGGGGATACGCATCTCGCGCGTCCACTTCTCACCTACCGACACGGCCTTTCGCGGCAACATGGCGGGCATCTGCCCGAACATCGCGCGTAGCTCGTCGCTGGCATCGGCGTTCGTTACTTCCGCACCGCCATCAGTGTTGACGCGGAACTCGATCGATCCGCGGGGCCCGGTAACGCGCCTTAACGGAGGACTCTTTCCCGGTGTCGACGATGCCGCAGTGCGAACGGAATCCGTCATCGCAAGCAGCATCGTCACGTCATCGGTGGATTTCCGGACGATGGCGCGGCTGAAGACTTCCATCTTCGTCGTCATGTGCCGCGTCACTTCCGCACACGGCCGTGCTGGAGGGCTATTTCTCGGCTGAGTGCCTCCGCTGGCGCAGCCCACCGGAACTCCGGTCATCTCTACCTGCTGATCCATCCGCACCGCGAGTGTATCACCGACTCTCGGGCGAATCTTTAGCAGCACCGACTGCGCGCCTGCCGACGACGCCGCAAACGCAATCATGCAGGAAGCCGCCACTGCGGCGACGCTGCGAGTCAACGCGGCCCGCCTCCGGATGGCTTCGGCAGCCATGAGCCGGTGCAGTGCAGGTACGGCGAGGCTGCTATGGATCATACGGATCGCCAAGCGGCAGGGATCGCACTGAGGTTGCGGCAGGATGTCTTGCGGCGGCTGTAACAGTCACGGGATGGGGGGAAATAATCGTCCGGAATTTGGATTCGAACGCGTGTTTCACGTTTGCGGGTCTCTCTCTCATGACCGCGTTTCTGGCTCGAATAATGTCGGCTTCGTCGTACAGCGCATTTAAGCGACTTTGAATCTGCGCGTAA
>JBBJNV010000033.1 GCA_037721215.1 Gemmatimonadaceae bacterium | reverse complement strand
GGAAAGCGTGTGTACGTGAAAGCGTACCGAGAGTTCGAATCTCTCTCCGTCCGTTGCGGTGCCGATCATTTCCGGAGCGTTATCGCAGCCTGCCCAAGACTGATGCCGCCGTCGTTGGGTGGTACGATGCGATTGGTCCACACCCCTAGACTCCTTTCGGCGAGGTCATCAACTACGTCCGAGAGCAGCAGATCGTTCTGAAACACGCCGCCTGAGAGCACTGCCGTGGACGCACCGTGTTCTTCGGCCAGGACAGCAACGGCATTGCCGATGCCTCGCGCCATCCCGTGGTGGAATGCACGCGCAATGTCAGCAGCCGCATATCCGCGCCGGCGCGAATCTATGATCGCGACCAGGGCAGGGCGAAAATCCATTTGGCCGGCGGCGAACGGTACCGGCAACGCCGCCGCACGAGGCGCCGTGCGCGCGAGCTGTTCCAGCCAGATCGCGGCTTGCCCCTCGAACGTCACTTCTCGCGTGAACCCCAGCAGCGCGGCGACAGTATCGAACAGACGGCCCGCCGATGTGGTGGTGAAACACCTCACATCCTTCTGCACAAGCTCGGTGGCGCGGAGAAATCGCTCAGGAAACTCAAACGGCGGGCCGCTCATCGACCCCACAATCTCCGGGCCCAGGTCCGTGAGAAAGCCGGCGGCTGCCTGCACCGGGAACCGCGCGGCCGCATCGCCCCCAGGCAGCCGCGCGGGACGCAGATGGCCTATTCGCTCCAATCCACCTTCGATGCTACCCGCAAAGAATTCCCCGCCCCAGATCGTCCCGTCATCACCATACCCGGTGCCATCGAACGCAACCCCAATCACGCGCTCATCAAACGCTTCGCGTTCCGCCAGCACGCTGGCGATGTGAGCCCGATGATGCTGTACCGCACGCCGGCTACAGCACCGCAGTCCAAGTGCAAATGCCGTTGACGCATACTCCGGATGCATGTCGTGAACTATGTGAAGTGCCTCGACATCCAGGCCATACATCGACGTAACATCGGCAACGGTCTCGCGAAACGATTCCATGGCAGAAAAATGGCCTAGATCGCCTATATGCTGGCTTACGAACGCATCGCCGTTCGCCACCAGAGTTATCGTACTTTTGAGATCGCCGCCCAGCGCCAGCGTCGGTTGCTCTAGCGGAATCCTCGCGACTACGCCCGGAGCATAGCCGCGGGAGCGTCGGAGTATCACAGGCCCCATTCCGCCAACGCGCACAACCGAATCATCCACCCGCCGCGATATTTCCCGCTCACCGACAAGGAATGCGTCAGCAATTCCGGCCAGACTGTCGAGCGCAGCCTCGTCACGATACGCAATGGGCTCGCTGGACCGGTTCGCGCTCGTCATCACCAGCATCGCGGGTGCGCCTTGAGCGAAAAGCATGTGATGCAACGGCGTGTACGGCAGCATCACACCGACCTCGGCGGTGTCCGGCGCTACGCCTTCGAGCTCTACACGCCTGCTTGCGACTACAATCGGTCGCGCGGTTGATCCCAGTAACGCATCGGCCTCGGCGGTAAGTTCCATGATTTCGCGGGCCACGGCGACGTCTCGAACCATCACCGCGAACGGTCGCTCCTTGCGAAACTTCCGCTCACGGAGCGCAGCGACCGTGATGGAACTGGTTGCGTCGCAGGCAAGGTGGTATCCACCGATTCCCTTGATGGCAACGATTCGTCCGTCACCCAGCAGCCGGACGGCCTCACCGATGGCGGCTTCACTGTCCGCGATCACCGGAACTCCGTCCTGATGCAACGAATACCCGGGCCCGCAGCGCGAACACGCGTTGGGCTCCGCGTGGAACCGACGGTTCGCCGGGTCTGCATACTCGGCCGCACAATCGGAGCACATCGTCCACGCGCCCATTGTCGTCGTGGGCCGGTCGTACGGAAGGGAAAGGATTATCGAAAATCGGGGCCCGCAATTCGTGCAGTTGATATACGGATACCCGGCGCGACGGTCAGCGGGGTTAAGCAGCTCGGCAACGCATGCATCGCAAACAGCCAGATCCGGTGAGATCCCCGCTGTCGGATTGTCCCCCTTCTCGCTTTCCGCGATCCTGAAGTCGTAGTGGCCGGCGGCGGAGGTGCAGTGTATCGCGACCGAATTGATTCGCGCGGCAGGCGGAGCTGCTACGGTCAGATCGTGATTGAATGCGGCCAGCGCCTCCTCGCTTCCTTCGGCGCGAATGCAGACGCCGTCAGCGTCATTCAACACCCAGCCGCGAATGCCGTGAGCGTTTGCGATCCGATACACAAATGGGCGGAACCCTACACCCTGGACAACTCCACTGATTCGGATGGTCTGAGCATGAAGCGAATTTTCTACCTGCGGTCGGTCGTGCGTCTGGTCGTTCAGAGGCGGCCCGCGCCCGCCAGCGCGGGACATCACGGTGGCGAGACTGTGCACCCGCGTCCGTGCCAGCCTATCTGCTCGACACGGCCATCCACGACCAGAACCGGAACGGTGCGCTGCCCGCCGGTAAGCTCGATCATCCGCCGCAGCGCGACGACATCGGTCTCGACGTCATACTCGACGAACTCTCGCTGCTCCCACATCAATTGCTCCCTCAGCTCCGCGGTGTATTGACATCCGCTTCCGCCAAAGAGCTCCACTTCACTCATGTGCCAGTACCTCGAGCATGTCGCGCATCACGTGATAGACAGACGCCTGCACTTCCTGAATGCGGGGAACATAGTCGCTCGTGACAACCACCGGAAAATCCGCGAGCCCGCGCCTCACGATCTCACCACCATCGTAACCCAGCAGCGCGACGGTCGGCATCCGCCGCTTTCTCGCTTCCTCGAGTGCGGCGAAGACGTTTGATGAGCCGCCGCTCGTCGACAGTGCAACCACTACATCACTGGGCGCAGCCTGCGCAATGAGTTGACGCAGGAAGATCGCATCGGCGCCGATGTCGTTGGCGATTGCGCTTATGTTCGCCGGTTCCATTGAAAGTGATACCGCCGGCACCGGCCGGTAACCCTTTGGAGGCGCGACGCAATCCAGCGCCAAGTCGTTTGCGTCAGTCGCCGAGCCGCCATTCCCCAGGAGAATCAGTTTGCCGCCGGCGCGCACTGCTTCGGAAATAGCGAAGGTGGCCGCCGCAATCTGCGCCGACTGAGCGGCGGCAACCTGTTCCCGCAACCTCGCGACGTCGGCCGCCTTGACGCGGATGGACTCGGCGACGCTCGCGAGAACAGCAACCGTATCCTGCTTCTCCTTACCAAGAAACGGATACAGAAAGCCGGCGCTTCCAACATCATGACCCTGTTCATTGTGCTCGAAGAAAACGTGTACTGTCTCCCAAAGCGTATGATAGAGAATCTCTATCACCTCCTGCGCGATAAATGGATCGGCAGATGGCGAGTCCAACTGGAAGTCTGCGTCGCGGCCGCTGAGCGCAAATGTGAACGCGCCAAGTTCCCGGAGCCGTGCGAGCGTCGTCGTCACCGACGCATCATCCCCCGGCGGCGCAAATCCCATCGCGATATCGTCGGGCCGGCAGATGGCAGGCGCCCATTCCACAAATGCACTCGACAGATCAAGGGCGGGAAGTGCGCGCTTGCCCACGATCACAGGATGGACGAATTCAACCGACACGTGCTGCGCGTCAGTTGCGCTTGCGCCATTTCCGAAAGCCAGCAGCCGGCCGCCGCGAATAAAACGCGCGGACATTTCCTGGCACGCCAGTGCAAGGCGGTCTGATTCGCGACGGAAGAACTCATCGGATAATCGATTGCGTGACACCAGGGACTCGCCGATCATCCCCGCAAGCATGACAGGATCCGTCATCATCGGCCTCGCGTGGCGCGAGTGCCGCGGAGCGTCAACAGATCCTCGGAAGCGGATCCCCGACGAGCATGTCTACAACGCGCGTTCCACCGTAGGCGGAAATTGAAAGGACTGTCCGCGCAGGGGCCTCGCGTACCTCCCCGATAAATACGGCTTCCTCCCCTCCCGCGACCGATCGCACCGCATCGAGGGCTTCCTCGGCGCATTCAGGGGCAACGACCGCAAGGAACTGACCTTCGTTGGCGATGTGCATCGGCTCGAGGCCGAGTATCTCGCACGCGCCGCGAACCTGCTCGCGTACCGGAACTGTTTCTTCGAACAGCGCAATTGCGACGCGCGCATCAGCGGCCAGTTCATTGAGCGAGCTGGCGACCCCTCCCCGTGTCGGATCACGCATCCACTTGACGCCGGAGCCAACACGCCCGATAAGTGCCTCTATCATCGGGTACACGGGCCGGGTGTCGGAGCGAAGGTCCGTCTCCAGATCAATTTCACCGCGCGCAAGCAGGATGGTGATCCCGTGATCGCCGATAGGCCCCGAGAGGAGAATTCTGTCACCGGGCTTCACCAGCTTCGGTGAGCAAGTCGCCCTCGGATCGACGGCCCCGATGCCGGCGGTTGTTATGTACAT
Source organism: Gemmatimonadaceae bacterium (assembly GCA_037721215.1). Lineage (NCBI taxonomy): Bacteria > Pseudomonadati > Gemmatimonadota > Gemmatimonadia > Gemmatimonadales > Gemmatimonadaceae > Gemmatimonadaceae bacterium. The sequence continues at coordinate 30,162 of JBBJNV010000033.1, read as the reverse complement.
GCCGTCCGCCATTCCGTGCTCGACAACCTTCGTATCGCCCCCTACCACTACGACGCCCGCGTGTCGGGCCGCCGCGGCGATAGCCCGCAACTCCACCTCGAGTACTTCAGATGACAACCCCGCCTCGAGGATCAGCGTCACCAGTAACGCCGCCGGCTTCGCTCCCGACACCGCGAGATCGTTGACTGTCCCGTTTACGGCAAGATCACCGATGGATCCACCGGGAAAGCGAAGTGGCTTGACGACGAAGCTGTCCGCCGTGAAGGCTAGCCGGGCGCCGGCAATCTCAACGAGTGCGGCGTCGCCGAGTGCTTCGAGCAGTGGACCGCCAAGCGCTGGCGCGATCAGCCCTTCTATCAGGCGGCGGCTTGCCTTGCCGCCGGCACCGTGCGCCATCTCGATCTGCGAATCAGAAAAGCGGATCTGAGCCTTGTAGTCGGGCATGCCGCGGGGCGCGGAGGTGTCGTCCTCGATCGTGCTATACCGCTGCCGCGGCCGTCGTGCGGAGCGCGTAGTTGTAATACGCCGCGCATGCTCCTTCAGAAGACACCATCAACGCGCCTACCGGCTTCTCCGGCGTGCACTCGCGGCCGAACAGTTTGCATTGATGCGGCTTGAGCACACCCTTCAGAACCTCGCCACACTGCGCGGCCTTGGGATCCGTTACGCGAATACCCGGAATATGAAACCGGCTTTCTGCGTCCCAAGCGGCGTAACTGTCGCGCAGTTTGAGCGCCGACTGCGAAATGAATCCGAGCCCTCGCCACTCGAAATAGGGCCGCAACTCGAACACTTCGGCCATCGCGCGCAGTGCCGGCAGATTGCCTTCCCACGGAACCACGCGGGCGTACTGGTTCTCGACAAACGCTGTTCCCGCCTCGAGCTGGCGAAGAATCATCACGATCGACTGCAGAACGTCCAGCGGCTCGAAGCCGGACGTAACCAGTGGACGCTTATAGTCCCGGCAGATGAATTCGTACGGCCGGCAGCCGATGACTGTTGACACGTGTCCCGGCCCGATGAATGCCTCGATCCGCATGTCCGGCGAATCGAGAATTGCCCGGATCGCCGGAATGATCGTAACGTGGTTGCAGAAGACCGAGAAATTTCTGATACCGAGTGCGCGGGCGCGCATCAGAGTGAGCGCCGTGGATGGTGCGGTCGTCTCGAACCCGATAGCGAAAAACACCACTTCGCGATCGGGATTTTTTTCAGCGAGCTTGAGCGCGTCAAGCGGCGAGTAAACCATCCGGATGTCTGCGCCGCGCGCCTTGTGCTCGAGTGGCGTTCCGTTCCGGCCCGGCACGCGCATCATGTCGCCAAATGTCGCGAGGATCACTTTCGGGTCGCTGGCAATCGACAAGCCATCGTCGACCCTGCCCATGGGGAGCACGCACACGGGGCAGCCGGGCCCATGGACCAGCTCGATGTTGTCCGGCAACACGTCCTTCAACGCAAAGCGATAGATGGCGTGCGTGTGACCGCCGCACACCTCCATCAACCGATAGTGCCGCGCTGGGTCCGCCAGTCGGCGAATCTCCCCTGCGGCCTGCCGGATCAGATGTGCATCGCGGAATTCATCGACAAATTTCATCGCCTCTCATCCTCTGTCGAATGCAATGCCCGTGTACCCGCGCCTAGCTGAATTGGTAGCCCTCGAGTTCGCGCATCGCATCCTCATCCTCACTTAAACCTCCCCGCCGTCGCAATGGCCCATATTCGCGCGCCTGAACCACGCCCTGGAGCATCGCGGTCTCACATCTTCCTTATGCGAAGCTAGCGTTTCGCGGCGCTGAACTGAAGCCCTCGGATACGGTGGGCGACAGTACGATGGGACGGGTCATTGTCATCTTCGCGCTGCTGGTTATCGCGAACCTCGGAGCATGGGCGTGGGCGCTTATCGCGTTCCGTGAATTTCCGCTATTGCCGGGTACCGCACTCCTTGCGTACGGACTCGGGTTGCGACACGCGCTGGACGCAGATCACACCGCGGCCATCGACAACGTGACCCGAAAGCTGATGCAAAGCGGTCAGCGGCCCGTCGCCGTCGGACTCTGGTTTTCGCTCGGTCACTCCACCGTGGTTGTGATCGCATCGGTAGCCATCGCTGTCGCCGCGACCGCGCTGAACGGACCGCTGGCTGCATACCGTCCCTTGGGCGGGACCATCGGAACGATCATCTCAGCCACTTTTCTGCTCGTGATCGCGGTGATGAAACTCTTCATCTTCGCCGACGTCTACCGCGCCTTCCGCCGGGTGCGGGCAGGGGGTTCTTATACCGGCGATGATCTCGACCAGATGACCGGAGGCGGAAGGCTGCTTGGCAGATTGTTCCGCCCCGTCTTCGCCGTCATCAGCCGTAGCTGGCACATGTATCCGCTGGGATTTCTGTTCGGACGTGGATTTGATACTGCTACGGAGATCGGACTTCTGGGAATCTCCGCGGCTGAAGCATCCACTGGCATGCCCATCTGGTCGATCCTCGTTTTTCGAGCATTGTTTACCGCTGGAATGTCCCTCGTCGACACAATTGACAGCGTACTCATGCTCGGTGCCTACGGGTGGGCGTTCACTCAGCCAGTTCGCAAGCTCTATTACAACCTTACGATCACAGCGGTTTCGATCGTCGTCGCCGTGCTTGTCGGAGGCATCGAAGCGCTCGGCCTGCTCAGCGAGAAACTGTCACTGTAGTGGACTTTCTGGGACGCCATCGGTACGCTGAGCTCCAACTTTGGCAGCCTCGGTTACCTGATCATCGGCGTCTTTGTACTGAGCTGGTTGATTGCCGCCGTCATATATAGAGTGAAGGGATACCACGCGCTGGATATCGTCCGGGAAGGATCGTGATGGCGTTATGAGAATGCGCGTGGCTGCGAGATCGGCCGATCGACAAAACGCCCTATCGCTTCGGCATACTCGGCGCCGCGGCCGTGCCTGACTGGCAGAAGAATTGCTCCTTTCGCAGCCACGTTCGACCACGGCTTGGCATTACCGTGAATCCGCCCGCGGCCGGCCGATACGCGTGAAGCGCGATGTGACGCCGTTAAGTCAGAGGCGATGGGAAGCGCGTAATGTCAATCTGTAACGGATCCGGTCATCACCGAAGCTGGAGTACAATCTCGAAGCGCAGCGATCATTCCGCCAAAAAACAACATTAGGAAACAGGAGAATCGAATGGCGACCACGGTGAATCGGACGGACCATAAGTCACGTGCGGACATCAGCCGAAGCGGGCTGGAGAGTGTCGGCGCCCGCGTCCTCAGATATGGGCTTGCCATGGTCCTGATCTGGATCGGAGCGCTAAAGTTTGCGGCCTATGAAGCGAAAGGTGTCGCTGACCTCGTCGCCGAGTCTCCGCTCATGTCCTGGATGTTGAGCATCATGAGTGGCGCATCGGCCGCAAGGTTGATTGGCTGCGTCGAAATCCTGCTCGGCCTCATGATCGCATCACGCGCTTTCGCCCCGCGTATATCGGCGCTCGGTAGTCTGGGCGCAATTGGCGTGTTCCTGATCACGTTGACCCTCCTGCTGAGCACACCCGGAGTTTGGCAGCCCGGGTACGGCTTCCCATTCCTGTCGCCGATGCCGGGAGGGTTTCTCGCAAAGGATCTGATTTTCCTCGGTGCCGCGATCTGGACCGCAGGCGAAGCGATGCGCGCTGCCGATGCGCGCCGCGTGCACACGTAGCCGGAGCAACGGTCACCGGACATTGAGCCGGTCCCGCATTGGGCGCTCGACCGTAATCGGGTCAGGTCCGAACGGGCTCGCCGCCGCGGTGGAATTGGCGCGGCAGGGGATGCCGGTGCAGGTGCTCGAAGCGTGTGAAACGATCGGCGGAGGAACCCGTTCCGGCGAGATGACGCTGCCCGGCTTTGTCCACGACATCTGCTCTGGTGTACATCCGCTCGCAGTTGCGTCGCCGTTTTTTTCCACCTTGCCGCTGGCGGCTCACGGACTCGAGTGGATTCAGCCCCCGGCGTCTCTCGCGCATCCGCTGGACGATGGAACCGCCGTTACGCTCGAACACTCAATTGAAGAAACCTGCGAGAACCTGGGACGCGATGCTGCCGCATACCGCGATCTCATGACACCATTAGTGAATGACTGGCAGTACCTCATCTCTGACTTGCTGGGACCGCTGCGCGTTCCCCGCCATCCGCTGACGTACGCAAAATTCGGTTTGCGCGCAATGCTTTCCGCGCGTACTCTGGCAATGGGACATTTCAGGGACGAGCGCGCCCGGGCGTTATTCGCAGGAAACGCCGCCCATTCGATGCTGTCGCTCGACCAGCTCTTCTCGGCTTCGTTCGGTCTTGTTCTGGGCGCGGCTGGGCACGCGGCCGGTTGGGCGATTGCGCGCGGCGGGTCGCAGAAACTGGCGAACGCACTGGGTTCGTACCTGCGTTCGATCGGCGGCGAAATCGTCACCAGCTCGCCTGTAGACTCGGTTGAGGGCTTGCTGGATCCACACAGCGCCGTACTCTGCGATCTAACGCCGCGCGGAGTACTGAGGATTGCTGCTGCCCGTTTGCCCCGCAGGTATTGCCGCAAACTCGAGCGTTTTCGTTACGACGTTGGTGCATTCAAGATCGACTGGGCGCTGAACTCGCCAATTCCGTGGAAAGCAACAGCGTGTTCCCGCGCTGCTACGCTTCACCTCGGCGGTACTCTGGAGAAGATCGCCGATTCGGAGAACGCAGCGTCGACGGGGCAGCACGCGGAGAAGCCATTCGTCATTCTGTCGCAGCCCAGCCTGTTTGACAACAGCCGGGCTCCCCACGGAAAACACACGGCATGGGGATACTGTCACGTCCCGGCCGGTTCGACCTTCGACATGACGGAGCGTATTGAGAATCAGATTGAACGGTTCGCCCCCGGTTTTCGCGACTGCATCATCGGACGGAAGGTCTCGCCCCCCGTCGAGCTCGAGCGCTACAACGCCAACCTGGTCGGCGGTAATATCAATGGTGGCTCGCAGGACGTGCGACAGCTCTTCCTGCGACCGACCATCAGCCTCTATTCGACCCCGGCCAGAGGCCTCTATATCTGCTCCGCATCCACACCTCCAGGCGGCGGCGTCCACGGTATGTGCGGCTATTTCGCCGCGCGGAGGGTTCTCCGGGAATGCTGACACCGGACGGTCTCGGATCGAAGCAGTTGATCTCAGGGTGATGATTGCCTGACGTTTGAGCAAAGAGGCGGCAATCGACAAATGCAGACGACTGGCTGATATTCGCAAGGTCGAAGGTGAGGATCCCTGCCGATGTCGTCACTTCTGCGACACCCTTGCCGGAAAACGCACTGTTCTGAAATCTGGCTCGTGCAGCGTTGGAGACCTGAGCGCCTCCGCCCTGCTTATTGCCGACTTGCAGCCAACCTGCGTGGCGTTGGGCGCGTTGAACGGAGCAACCGCGAACGTGACAAACTCGGCCGAAGCGCTCGGACCCCGAAACCGGATCGCAATCGTAGTCGCGATCGCTGCAACCGCGACGGCTGCAATCGGCAAAGCAATTTTCCACGCCCGCTGTCGCCCGCGCATCCTGCGAATTCGAAAAGCCAGCTTAGACTTGACCGCGATTGTCCCTCGAGCAGCTTCGCGAAACTCGGCGGCGGTCTGGAACCGATCGACATGTTCCTTCTGCATCGCCTTCTCGATCGTCGCGCTGAGCACTGCCGGCGTGTCGCGGCGCACATCATCGAGTCTTATCGCTACCCGAGTAAGATGCGCGACGAGAACCGCCTGCTCGGTCGGTCCTGTGAACGGGGGAACTCCGGCAAAAATCTCATAGCCGACGACACCAGCCGCATAAATGTCGGCGCGGGCATCCACATTCCTGTCGCCCAGCGCCTGTTCCGGCGCCATGTAACCCACGGTCCCCAGCGACATTCCCGTCCCTGTGAGCCGCTCACCGCCCTCGTTGCCCATTCCTCCGCCCGGTGCTGCTGCTATTCCGAAGTCAGCGAGAACAGCGTGACCATCCTGGATGAAGATGTTCTCAGGTTTGATGTCGCGATGGGCAACCCACTGTTTGTGCGCATAGGACAGCGCGTCGGCTACCTCGGTGAGAATACGAACGCCTTCTGCTACTGGAAGCGATCCCTCGCGCTCGAGCAGAGCGCGCAGTGGCTGGCCCTCGAACAAGGGCATGATATAGCAAGCGAGACCGTCACGAACTCCTGCGGAGATTACCGGCCGGATATGCGGGTGCTGCAGACGCGCGGTAACTTCGCTTTCGCGGCGAAAACGTGCCAGCATCATCTGGCTCGTCAGCTCGGGCGGCAGAATCTTGATAACGATGCGCCGGCCCAGCTCGGCGTCGCTAGTGAGGAACAGGCGGCTCATACCGCCGCCCCTCATTTCCGTTTCGACTTGGTAGGTGCCTGCGAACGCTGCTGTCAGCTGCTCGATCAGCCCACCGTCATTGCTTCCACGCTCGTCCGAACTTCCTGATCGCGTCACAAGTGGAGTCTCGTGACGCGGCTTGCCCTGATCTCGCGGGCCGCTTGCAGTTTCTGTCTACGTATTTCGATAAACACGCTAAGTGTATTTACCGCTTCGCAACTCGCGAGCGCAGCCAGATCGCTCGCGACGCAAAAAAGGCCGGAGAGCTATGACTCTCCGGCCTTTGCGCGACGCAGCTCAGCGCGGCCCGGTTTCCGTCCCCGGCTGCAGGCAACTTCCCTTGATTGGCGTGCACGGGCGGAAAGCGGCCCCGTTCACTGGCCGGGTTTGACCGTTCGAGGTAAAAGTTCCGCCGGCCACGACCAGTGTGAAACAGGTCCCCCTGTCGGGAACGACTTCGTCGCCACTAACGCCTTCGGAGGAAGGCGCGACCGGAGCCGCGCAGCTTTCGAAGGAGGACAGATCGCTGACGTTTGCCAGGTCGAGCACAAGCAGACCGGTCAGCGTTTGAACGCTTAGTTTGCCTCTTCCAGAAAAGTCGCCTTGGTGCAACTGCACGCGCGCGTTGGGGTCTACTGTAACGCCCTCAGGCTGCTTCCGCTGGAAAGACAGGAAGCCGGAACTGCCTGGCTTGTTGAGCATATAGGTGACGTTGATGCTGAAAGCGCCGCCATCTGACACACCGACGGCGCCAGTGTCAGAGGGTGGCGGTGGCGGAAATTCCACACCGTCCCCTCCGCCGCCTCCACCGTCTACGGCACGGCGCACCTCGGGAGAGGCGCCGGTCGGCGATGTGCTGATCTCCTGGCAGGCTGCCAAAGCAAAAACTGCAACCGAGAGCAAAACCTTTCTCATTGTAACTCCTGGCTCAAGCGAACCGGTCAAGGGGGCCGCGACGTCTTCCGCAGCGGCTGGAAAACAGGGGACGGGGCAACTTAGCTCTGCCAAACCCGGCAATCAATCGAGCCAACAACTTTGTGACATCAGCTTGCGCTGACCGTTACCTGCAGCCTGCGGCGCTTGTACAGGCTCGGAGGCACTGATTCATCATTTCAACGTGCAGCGGCAGTCGCACCCCGCGCCGCTTCGAGACCGGCCCGTGCGCTGGCGACCATCGGTTGAACGCTGGGATCACCCCTCGACCATGCGTCGACGACAAGGGCAAACGCCCTTGCCGCTTCTGAGCGTTTTCCAAGCTTCGCGGCAAGCCTCCCTCTTTCCAGAGCTATCCATACTTCCGACGGCGTCAGCAGTGAGTTGATTCGCTCGCGTGTGAGTGCCGCCGCCTCTTGCAACCTGCCGCGGGCGGCCAGGAGTTGTGCTGTTGTCAGCCTGTCCAGATAGCAACGCATACAGAGAGTGTCGGGCAGTGCGTTGAATCGCTTGAGAGCATCGGTGGTGTCCCCCTTGGCGAGAGAGAGGTATGCCCGCGCCGACTCGCCTTTGTATCGGGCCGCACGCTGGCCCACGGTGCCGCCGGAGCGCGTCGCTGAATCGGCGCTACTTGCGAGTTCCTGTATCGCGGCGATTTCGCGGTGATCAGCGAGCCATCGGAGCGCGGAATACGCATGCGGTGCGCCTTCGTTCCGCCACCGCGCGAAGACCGCGGACGCGGTGTCGCGGGGAATAGCGCCCAGCAGAGCCATCTCGACAAATAACAGTGACGGTCGATTGCCAAGTTCAAGGTACGCCTCGCTGAACCGCCCACGGTAGGCGAGACTTGAAGGCAGATACCTTTGCAGTAACCCCGAGTCCGAAGCAAACGATGGCGAGTTGCGCGGACGCCTCGCGATGGACTGTAGCAGGCGGAGCGCGGTTTCCGCAGAATCCGGCCATCGCCTAATTGGATACCAAGCAGCGAACACCGCGTTGGTGAGCGCCCTGTCGAGCACGCTGTCGGTCACGGCTGGCGACAATCGTCCAGCCCGCACAACCTCGTCCAGAATAGTGTAGCCGACGGCATCCTCATCGGTTGGATTCAACGCCCGGTAAGCGCTGAGATAACGCCGCCCCGCGGCTACGCCGTCAAGGGTAAAGCCAAGCTCGATTGCGTGCACGTAGGCGGGACTGAACGCGGAATCAAGTGCGATCGCCCGATCAAACGCGTGGAGAGCGTCACGCTCCGACACCGCCACGCCACTGCCAAATCCGGTGTGGAATCGCGCCTCCCCCACTGCATACCACACGTCCGGATCGTTGGGGTATCTCACAGCCGCCTGATTTACCGTCGCAAACAACCGTCTTGCGTCGTTCCAGTTCAGTGAATCGAGTGATTGAGTGGCAATCGATGCCGATAGTGAATCCGCTACGACAAGCAGACTATCCCGGGGTGACAGCCCGCGATTTGCGCGTCCCGCGCGGAGCTTGAAAATACGCGAGAGGGAATCGTTGCCATTCCGCTGCCAGCCAGCGACCTTGGCTGCACGTCGCAGGGCAATGGAAAAGTTGCTATCGAACCCGATTGCACGGGCATATGAGACCGACGCAGAATCCCACGAGCTTCGACGATAGAACTGTTCGCCCTGGAGAAATGCGCGGATCGCTGGAACAGACGCCGAGCCCAGCGACGACTGCCTTAAGGCTCCGATCCGGTGCGTTTTTTCCAGCTCGGCGAGCACCGCCAGCGTGAACTTGTCCGCCGCACTTTCGACATTTGCATCGCGACCTTCATAATCCCAGGCAACGTCAGTAGCGACATTCACGAGTGTGGCGTATAGCCGCACCGAATCGATGGAGCTTCCCACCACTCTGCCGAAGATCGCGTAGTCAGCATTCGTACGTCGCGCCAGTTCAGTCGCCGATTGACGCGTCGCAGGCGTAGTAAAGCCCTTTAGGGCAACAGTTGGCGATACCGTTCGCAACGGGCCCGCTCCGTCGAGATTCCTGGCCATCACATCGACCATGCCTTCGCGCCACAACTCCAGTCCAGTGCCGAGGGCGTTGAACGGCGCAATCGCTATCGTTACCGCTTCCGTAGCGACCGAGTCAGCTCTATATCGCACGGCCATCGCGATTACCGCAGCGGCCACCAGCGCCGCCGCCGGAATCCCGGCCTTCCACTTGAGAGGCAGCTTGCGAATCGCGCGCAAGGGAGAAACCCGCGTGCGCCCTACCGTGACGCCACCGGCCGCCTCGAGTGCGTCGCGAAACTCTGCCGCAGTCTGGTATCTGGCGTCGGGGTCCTTCTGCATCGCTTTCGCGATTGCCTCGGACACCGCGGCCGGTGTGTCCTCGCGAACGTCATCGAGGCGTACCGCGTCGCGGGTGAGATGCGCGACGAGAACTGCCTGATCGTTCACCCCCGTAAACGGTGGCGCACCGGCAAAAATCTCATAGCCCACGACACCGACAGCGTAGATATCGGCGCGAGCATCAACGTTCTTCTCACCAAGCGCCTGCTCTGGCGCCATGTAACCCACAGTACCCAGCGACATTCCCGTTCCCGTCAAGCGCTCGCCGCCGCTCTCCTTGCCAAGCCCGCCGAGCGCAGCCGCAATGCCGAAGTCAGCGAGCACGGCGTGGCCGTCCTGGATGAGAATGTTTTCGGGCTTGATGTCGCGGTGTACGACACCCTGCTTGTGAGCGTAGGAGAGCGCGGCGGCCACTTCACGGAGGATTCGTACGCCATCACCAATCGACAGCTTTCCTTCCCGCTGAAGACGGCCGCGCAACGACTCACCCTCGAAAAACGGCATTACGTAGTGAGCGAGACCGTCCCGAACGCCCGCCGAGATGACCGGAAGGATGTGCGGATGCTGCAGGCGCGCGGTGACTTCGCTTTCGCGCCGGAACCTCGCCAGCATCATCTGGCTCGTGAGCTCCGGGGGCAGAATCTTGATGACGACGCGCCTGCCAAGCTCGGGATCGGTTGCAAGAAAAAGGCGGCTCATGCCTCCGCCTTTCATTTCCTCCTCCACCGAGTAGGTGCCCGCGAAGCTCGATCGCAACTGATCGAGGAGGCCGTCCGCCCGCCGGCTCTCAGTTGTAGCTACCTGGCCGGGATCGCCAGCCGCAGAATCTATTGTTTCAGACGCAGGAACCGTCACCCCCGCGGCGGTCAATGCTTCAGCAAAAGCTTCCGCCGTATGCCATCTGTCCTCCGCCTTTTTTGCCATCGCCTTCGACACTGCGCGTTCGAGCGCTTCGGGTACATCGCCGCGTGTTTCACTCAGGGCCCGCGGGGTTTCGGAGAAACGCCGGAACATGAGAATCTGCGGAGATGCCCCAGTGAAGGGTGCAACCCCGGCGATCATCTCATACACCACGCATCCGAGTGAATAGATGTCGCTCCTAAGGTCCAGCTCGCGATCACCCACCGCCTGCTCAGGGCTCATGTACGCGGGGGTACCAACCGCCATCCCGGTGAGCGTCAGCCGGTCTCCGCCGGACGCAACGACTGCGCGGGCAATGCCAAAATCAAGCACGATCACCCTGTCGTCCGACAGCAGGATGTTGTCCGGCTTGATATCGCGGTGCACGATCGAACGCTCGTGCGCATACGACATCGGCTGCAGGATGCCCGTCGCAATGCGAATGACTTCGCCGATGGGAAGTTGCCTCTCGCCATCCAGCCTGGCGCGCAATGACTCGCCGGTCACATAGGTCATTACATAGAACGGGTCTTCGCCTATGACACCGGCCTCGATCACCTTGGGAATCGAGGGGTGGTCCAACTCGGACACAAACTTTATTTCGCGCAAGAACCTCTCACGCGTGACGGTATTGCCGAGGTCGGGGTTAAGGACCTTGAAGGCTACCCGGCGGTCGTCACGCAGGTCGGTGCAGAGAAAGACCGTCGCCATTCCGCCCCGACCGAGCTCCCGTTCCATGCGGTAGTGGCCGGCCAGAATTCGCGGGGCATTGCCAGCAGGAGAGCCTGAACTATCGCCCTGAGTCACGCGGGCTGCATCAGGGAGGCGTGCAGTAGAGGCCTGCACACTGTCCGCGAATCCGGTCAGGCTGTTTCGTTGACACGTATTTCATATTATGGCGCTGGAAGCAACGGGCGCAACCTTGACTAGGGGCATTCACGTGCGTCGTCCGTCTGCCCGCAGTATCGCGCGGTCTGGCAGGCGGTGCTTGGCCAGCCTGCTCACTCCGCGGTTCTGGAATCCGATAATGCTCTGACATTCCAAGTCGACCTGGTGACAGGTAGCGGAAGCGCTTGCCAGCGGCAAAGATTCAATCCCCATGACCACAACTCCGACGCGACTTATTCGCAGCGCCCAGCTCGGAATGCTCGTCAATGCCGTCCTCGCGATAGTGAAGCTCGTTGCTGGGATTCTTGGCAACACCTACGCGCTGGTCGCTGACGCTGTTGAATCGACGGCTGATATTTTTGCATCGCTGGTGGTGTGGGGCGGCCTCAGAATGGCCGGCCGCGATCCGGATGAAGAACACCCCTTTGGATACGGCAAAGCCGAGTCGCTCGCGGCCGCCGTTGTGTCGGTCATGCTGCTCGGCGCCTCGGTCGGAATCGCAATCGAAGCGGTGCGGGAAATCCGAACGCCGCACAATACTCCCGCACCCTGGACACTACTCGTCATCGTTGGCGTCCTGATTGTCAAATTCGCCCTCTTTCGCCGCACGGCGGCCATCGGTGCGGAGGCACGCAGCACCGCCGTAAGCGCCGATGCCTGGCATCATGCGAGCGACGCAATCACATCTGCGGCAGCTTTCATAGGCATCAGTATTGCCCTCTGGGGCGGGCCTGGATGGGAACAGGCCGACGACTGGGCCGCATTGTTCGCCTCGTGTCTCATTTTCTACAACGGCATCCTGCTGGTACGGCCGGCGCTGCACGATCTGATGGACGGAATGCCGGGTGACGATATCGTGAGCCCGGTACGAAATGCCGCCGAGGGCGTGCCCGGAGTCATGGCGGTGGAGAAACTGACGGCCCGCAAAGCTGGACTGGTCTACTACGTAGATATCCATGTGCAGGCCGATGCCGGTATGTCCCTGCACGATTCTCATGGGCTGAGTGGCGCCGTGAAAAGCGCTATTCGCGCGGCGGCCCCACAGGTACGCGATGTGCTCGTACACATGGAACCTTACGACGGAGAGGAGACAGGCTCGGTTAAGACCCACTGACTTTGTGCACCCCGCCCTCCGGGCGCGGCGCAGTCATCACACTTCCTTGATCGCCTGGCCTACCGCGGTGAGCGACTTCCTCGCGTCCCCAAACAGCATTCGCGTCTTTTCATGGTGGAACAAGGCGTTTTCGATTCCCGCAAACCCATGTCCCATGCTTCGTTTGAGCACGATGATGTTGCGGGCGCGATCGACATCCAGAATCGGCATACCATAGATCGAACTCGAAGGATCATCCCGAGCTGCGGGATTCACGACATCGTTCGCGCCAACGACGAGTACTACATCAGTCTGCGGAAACTCTCCGTTCACCTGTTCCATCTCGAGCAGCTGGTCGTACGGGACATTCGCTTCGGCAAGCAGCACATTCATGTGTCCCGGCATGCGACCGGCCACGGGGTGAATGGCGTATTTGACGGTCACCCCTCGCTTCTCGAGATCGGTGGCGAGCTCCCGCACCGTGTGCTGAGCCTCAGCGACAGCGAGTCCGTAGCCTGGGACAATTACTACCGTGCGTGCATAAGCAAGAGCAATCGCCGTGTCTTCGGCGGTCGTTTGGCGAATCGGGAGAAGCGTACCTGACGCCTGGGAAGATGATTCGCCCGCGGCGCCGCCGCCAAACGCCCCGAAGAGAACGTTTGCCACGGATCTGTTCATCGCCTTGCTCATCAATAGTGTCAGCAGCGTGCCCGACGCCCCGACGAGCACACCGGCAACCACCAGCATCTGGTTGTGCAGCACGAAACCCGTCAGCGCGGCCGCGAGTCCAGTGAGCGAATTGAGAATGGAAATCACTACCGGCATGTCACCGCCGCCGATCGGCAGCACGAACAGTGCGCCCAACGCGAGCGATAGCACAAAGATCAGCCAGAGCGCGGCGGTACCACCGCTGCCCGCTACAACTGCTGCACCAAAAACTGCGATTCCAAGAAGTAGCAGGGCATTGATCAAGCGTTGCATCGAGAACTGCAACGGTTTGCCGGGCAGGATCTCCTGCAACTTGGCGAACGCAACGATGCTGCCGGTAAACGAGACAGCTCCGATCATGGTACCCAGCACGATCGACGTCGCCTCTCCGGTTCCGGCGCTGGTTGCACCTGCATCGAGCCGCAGGTATTCGGCGAGCGAGACAAGTGCGGCCGTTGCGCCCCCCATCCCGTTGAACAGCGCCACCATCTGCGGCATCGCGGTCATCTGGACCGTGCGCGCGAAATACGTCCCGATAGCAGCGCCGAGCAACGTTCCGGTTGCAATTGACCAGAATGACAGGATCTGCTGGTCGAGCAGTGTCGCGCCAAGGGCCAATGCCATGCCGGCAGCCGCAACTCTGTTTCCAGAGCGAGCGGTAGCGGGTGAACTCAGCCGCTTGAGACCAAAGATGAAAAGAACGGCGGCCACGATGTAGCTGATTGCGATCGCCGAACCGCGGTAGTCAGTCATGGGGCTTATCCCGCTCCTTCTTGCGGAACATCTCGAGCATCCGGTCGGTGACGACAAACCCGCCGAATACATTGGCAGCGCCAAACACAACCGCAATGAATCCAAGTGCGTGAAGCAGGGGAGTGTCGGCGGCACCAGCGACGAGCATCGCACCAAGCACGACAATGCCGTGAATGGCATTGGTGGCAGACATCAATGGGGTGTGAAGCACGGACGGCACCCGCGCAATGACCTCGAATCCAACGAACATCGCGAGAACAAAAACATAGATGCCGAGCACCAGCTCCACGCTCATGAGGTTGACTCTTTCATGCGGTTGACGACTGACTCGTTGCGTACCGCGCCCGCCGCAGTGACACACACGGCACTCGTGATATCATCATCGAGATTCAACTCGAGTTGCCCGTTGGGCGCCAGATGGGTTACCAGCGCCGCGATGTTTCGCGAATACATCTGGCTGGCATGAAACGAAAGTTCACTGGAAATATTCAAAGGGGCGATGATCGTCACCCCGTGCTGCTCGATATGCTGTCCTGGTACCGTTAACTCGCAGTTGCCGCCCTGCTCGCCGGCAAGATCAACGATGACTGATCCCGGTTTCATCGCAGCTACTGTCTCTGCGGAGACCAGTAAGGGGGCCCGTCTGCCGGGCACGAGCGCGGTGGTGATTATCACATCGGCAAGGAGCGCGTGCTTGTGAATCAGTTCCATCTCGCGGCGGATGTGTTCTTCCTTCAGCTCCCTGGCATAGCCGCCGGCGTCCTGTGCATCATCTGACCCTACGTCAAGCTCGACAAATGTCGCGCCAAGGCTTTTCACCTGCTCCTTTACAACTGGTCGTGTATCGAACGCTTCTACGACAGCGCCGATCCGCCTTGCTGTCGCAATTGCCTGAAGCCCGGCTACGCCAGCTCCGACGACGAGCACCTTCGCTGGCCGCACCGTGCCCGCGGCGGTCATCAGCATCGGAAAAAATTTCTGCAGCGCGTTGGCAGCCAGCAGGACTGCCTTGTAACCGGCAACCGTACTCTGTGACGAGAGCGCATCCATCATCTGCGCTCTGGTGGTGCGCGGTACCAGTTCCATGCTGCATGCAGTTATGTCGCGCCTGGCGAGATCGCTGAAGAACGATGGGTCGCCGGCGGGATTGAGCAGTCCGATCAGCACCGAGCCGTCACGCAGCAAATCGAATTCGCTGCTGCCGAACTCCGTTCGTTCCGGACGCTGCACCTTGAGAACCATCTCCGCGCCGCGGTAGACAGCCCCTGCGTCTCCGACAACCGTTGCCCCAGCCGCTGAATACGCTTCGTCAGTGAATCCGGCGCGCAGCCCCGCACCCGACTGAACTTCTATGGAGTGGCCAGCCTTCGCCAGCGATGCCACGACTTCCGGCACGAGCGCAACCCGCTTCTCGCCCTTCTGAACTTCGGCTGGTACCGCGATTCGCATTCAACGCCTCGTTGCGATTTGTCCTCGCGACGGGAACGTCGCGGAGAAAAAATACCTCGCGCGGCGATTTCATGCTGCCCCTGGACCGGGCGCTTGTAGCTTCACTTCTTTTCCAGGGAGTGACAGATGCGAACCAATATCAGGCCGGGCTTCACCCTTATTGAACTTCTTGTCGTGGTTGTCATTATTGGCGTACTCGCCGCAATCGCGATTCCGAAATTTGCCGGCGTCAAGGAAAAAGCCTATGTAGCTGCGATGAAATCCGATCTCCGCAATCTTGCCACGTACGAGGAAAGCTACGCGGCCGATAGCTCCGGACTTTATTTCTCGGGAACGAGCGCCAACCCCGCGTCGATGCAGGGTTTCGTAGCGTCCCAGAATGTGGACGTAACAGCCACGGCGGCTGCTGGTCCTCCGCCGGGCTGGAGCGCATCCGCAAGCCATACTCTTACCACCAAAACGTGTTCCTCATCCTCTGCCGGCCTTATCACGTGCACCTGATCGCGGCCGGGGGGAAGTGACGCTTCGCGGGACGGTTCGTCAATGCCAGGTAGCCTTACTCCGCTGCGCTGCGAGGACATCTGCCGACGAGGCCATTCATGTACGCTCCCGGACATCGCGGATGTCTCAATGCCGCAATTCTTTGCGCCTTCTCGGCCGCGGCCTTAGCGTACCCGGCCTTTACGGCAGCACAAGTCATCGTAAATCCTGATCTCGCGGCGCTTGGAAGGGTGCCCCTGGTCGACAGCACCAGTCTTCGCTCGGTTGTCGGAGCGCTTGCCGGCAGAAGCGGGAAGCTGCTGGCGCGATTCGTCGCTCCGCCGCGCGCAATGTCCGTAACGCCCCTTGCCGGCAGCCTCAACTACACATCGAAGATGCTCCCCGGCATCGAGGAGGTCGCAGGGGCCAGCTCTGTCGGCCGGTTTTCGCTTATCACCATGCGGTCCTTCCGCGACAAGATCGCAGGTTCTGTCGGCTCTTACCGCGTTGGATTCTGGCCGAATGAAAATGGCATGGCGCGTTCCGAGGCGTATCAGAATCCTGAGGGATTCATCGAAGTCACCCGCGAAAATCAGGAAACCCGGATCTCGCAGCACTTCCGGCTGCGAGACTTTCTCACTCACGATCAGCAGAACGTGTGGCCGAAGTATCTCGTTCTGAGGGAGCCACTGCTCGATAAGCTCGAGCTCGTGATTCAGGATCTCCAGGCGCACGGCGTGCCCGTCCGCAACGTCGAGGTGCTCTCGGGATTTCGAACGCCGCAGTATAACATCGCGCTCGGCGACAACAGTGGCCGCTCACGCGACAGCAGACACCAGTTCGGTGACGCGGCCGACATTTTCATCGACAGCAATCACGATGGCCGCATGGACGATCTCAATAATGATGGACGGGTGAACATCAGTGATACGCGAGTGATTCTCGCCGCCGTTGAAAGGGTGGAGCGCGCCTATCCGGATCTGCTTGGGGGCCTTGGCCTCTACCATGCCACCGGCTCGCACGGGCCCTTCGCCCATATCGACGTGAGAGGAAGCCGCGCGCGCTGGGTCACTGGCGGACGGCTGGCTAGCTCGAACCGCCGGATCCGCGGTTCGAAGGCGTCCCGTGCACGCGCTGCCAGGAGCCGCAACGCGTCAAAGGCCAAGCGGGTTGCTTCGGCTTCGCGGTCAGGAATCACGAGTAAGGCGAAAGCCCGTCGATAGGCCGTCTCTTCGACGGGAAACCAATTCTTCGCTGCTGCTGTCCAACGATGGCCAGGACCCACGAGGGGATGGCACGCAATCCGGACGTCGGTGTAAAAGGCCCGGAACTCCAGCGCGTATCACAACTAACAGGACCCCCCCCCATGCATAACAGTTTCGGTATCCGGACTATCGTGGCCATCGCTGCAGTAGTTGTGGCTTCGCTGATTCCGGGCTCGGTGCAGGCGCAGAAGACGTCCCCGCCAGCGCCGACGGTATTGCCGGACACTTCGGCCTCGCGACGCGACACTGCCACCGTTGCGGACGTGCAGCGTGCAGCGGAGCAACTCTCGATAGCTGTCCAGGAAGCAGTGCGCAAGGCGACGGAAAGTCCGGAGCTGAAGGTGGCCGCAATCAAGCTGGCAACTAACGCAGTGAAGGCGGCGCAGGTTGTGGTCGCACAGCAGGCGGTGACGCTGCAGACTGTGCTCGAGTCGCTGGCGCGCGAAGTCGCCGCCGTGTCGACGCCGCCCGCAAAGCCAAAAGCTCGCTAGCGGTCTCCATCGGCATCTGTTCCGTCGCGCCGTTCCTAGGCGCGCGATGGAGCAGCGGTCGAGCATCGCGGGTGGAGGCATGTATATTCCCGCGACCCCACAAGGAGACCGGAAATGACGAGGTTGTTCATCGCCACCGCGATTGCGCTGGCCGCATGCACGGCGTCTGACGCGCCTGAAGCAGTTGATACTGGAATGGCCGTCCGCGCAGATACGGGAGCTGTCGCCACGCCGATGACGGACGACCCGGACCGCGATGCTGTCGGCGGAGCCGGTGTGCCAGCCGGATACACGGCTCGCACCGACAAGCCTGACGCCGCGATCACCGGCGCGAAATATGTCGCGAGTGGTGGGAGTATGTTCGAGGTCACTACCGGGCCGGCTCATATTCTCTATGCTGCGAAGGACGTGGGTGCGGGCAGCTACACCGCGATGACGACGGTCGAACTACTCGAGAAACCGGCGCATCCCGAGGCGTTCGGACTGTTCATTGGTGGCCGCGATCTCGACAAGCCCACGCAGGCTTACACTTATTTCATCGTCCGCGGGACCGGCGAAATGCTGGTCAAGGTTCGCGAGGGCGAGAAGACCCGCGATGTGGTCAAGTGGACGGCCAATTCCGACATCCCCAAGGTCGATGGCGGCGGCAAGGCCAGTTACGCGCTGGCGGCGCAGGTTACGAATGACGCGGTCAAGTTCATCGTGAACGGCAAGCAGGTAGGGTCGGTCAGCAAAGCCGGGCTTCCAACCGAAGGCATAGCAGGGCTTCGAATCAACCACAACCTGCACCTCAAACTGTCACCGGTCTCCGTCAAGAATCCGTGATCAGGAAAGGCGCGGCGGCGATAATGCTTGCCGCGCTTCTTTTTGCCGGATTCAGCTCGATCGGTCCGCTTCCACCACTCGGACCCCTGTTGGATCCGGCCAACGGAGTCTGGTCCACCGCGGCATCCGCGGTACTGGCCCCCGTGGACAACGCCCGGTTACCGGGGCTCTCGGCAAGAGTGGAGGTTGTCTTCGACGACCGGGGTGTCCCCCACATCTTTGCGGCAACTGAAGATGACGCCTACCGGGCACTTGGATTCGTCGTTGCCCGCGATCGGCTATTTCAGATGGAAGCGCAAACAAGAGCGGCATCCGGCAGGCTGACCGAGTGGGCCGGGCCGCGGGCACTCGAGCTCGACCGGCGAAGTCGCGCATTGGGACTGGTGTGGGGCGCAGAAAGAAAGTATGCCGCTTACGTCCGGTCGTCACCCGGCTTTCGTGCCATCGGCGCCTACGCTGACGGAGTCAACGCGTGGATAACGCAAATGCGTCCGCGAGACCTGCCGGTGGAATACAGGCTCCTCAATACAAGGCCGATAGCATGGGAGCCCATACATTCGCTCTTCTTTTTCTCTCGCATGGCGCTGACTCTCGGATTCAACGATGCAAGCTTCCGGCGACTTCATGCAGAGAGCCTCGTCGGTAAAGCAGCCGCGGATGCACTTTTTCCGGTCAACAGTCCCATTCAATTACCGATTCAGCCGAATGGACTCCGCACTGCGCGGTTCGATACTTCTCCCATCCCGCAGCCTGGAAAGGGAAACCCGGCGGCCCGGGTAGTACTGAACGCCAGGGAAACGCTCGCCCAGGAACTCGGTGTTCGCCATCGCAGCGAGTCCGGCGACGCAATTGGAAGCAATAGCTGGGCGGTGTCGCCGCGCCGCACTGCCAGCGGACACGCCCTCCTTGCCGGGGATCCTCATCTCGACCTTTCGCTGCCGTCAGTCTGGTACGAAATGCACATCTCGGTACCGGGAAAACTCGACGTTGCAGGGGCTGGCTTCCCAGGTGTTCCAGGAGTGGTAATCGGCTTCAACCGCGATGTCGCGTGGACGTTCACTAATACGGGTTCGGACGTCGACGATTACTACGCTGAAACGGTCGACGATACGACGCACCCGTCCCGGTACATGGTGGACGGCAAATGGCGGGATATCGAGCGCCGGCTTGAATCGTACCGCGGCACCGACGGAGCAGTTCTCAGGATAGATACTCTGTATTTCACCCACCGCGGGCCGATGACACGGAGGCTTGGCGAATGGTTATCCATGCGATGGACTGCATACGACAACTCGCGCGAAACTGACGTGTTCATGCGGCTCGGTCATGCCCGTAACGCGCAGGAATGGCTCACCGCCATGGAGGACTACGTTGCGCCGACTCAAAACGGGCTGGTGGCCGACAGATCCGGATCCATCGCCATACGGTCGTCGGGCAGGTATCCTGCGCGGCCGGGTGATGGGCGCGGCGATGTAATCCGGAGCGGGTCGTCATCGGCGAACGACTGGACCGGATCGATCCCACTTTCGGCGTATCCGTACTCGATCAACCCCGCTCAGGGTTACCTGGCATCCGCAAATCAGCAACCCGTCGACCCTTTGCTGAACCAGCATTACATGGGTTCCAACTGGTACTCGCCGTGGCGCGCGATGCGCATCACTCAGCTCCTCCAGGAAGACTCCTCGCTCACTCCCGACAAGATGCGCCGCTACCAGACCGACCCCGGCAGCGCGCGCGCGGATGTGTTTGTACCCGCGTTTCTCGCCGCCGCCGCCGCGCGCGCTGACCGCGGAGGCCGCGGCAATGCACAAATACGCGAAGCCGCATCACTCCTTGCGGAGTGGAACCGACGTTACGAGAAAACCAACCGCCGCGCGGTGTTGTTCGAGGCCGCGATGGATGAACTTTCCAGGCGTACGTGGGACGAGCTAATCGGAGATACCACCGCCGGAGAATCAGCCCGAAAGCGCAGCTTGCCCGAGTCACAGATTCTCGCGGTACTTCTGCAAAGTCCGCGAAGTGTATGGTGGGACGACCGGCGCACCCCAGCAGTGGAGGATCGCGACGCAGTACTCACCGCAAGCCTCGGCGCCGCCCTTGTGACTGTGACCCGCTCACATGGAACCTCTGACTCGGACGGCTGGCTCTGGTCAAAGATCAGAACGGCGAACATCAATCACCTGTTGCAGATTCCTGCGTTCTCGAAGCTGGGTATTCCCGTGCAGGGCGGTCCGTCAACGCTGAGTCCGTCGGGCGGAGATGGTACTCAGGGCGCGAGCTGGCGAATGGTGGTCGAGCTCGGACCTGAGGTTCGCGCGTGGTCGACCTATCCCGGTGGACAGTCCGGCGCCCCCTCGAGCCCCCGCTATGTCGACCGCCTAACGAAATGGAGCACCGGCCAGCTCGATCGCGTGCTGTTTCCGAAAACCGCTGCTGACATTGACAGAGCGCGAGTCGCATCGCGCCTTACGCTCGTTCCCAGGTAAGATGCGCGTGTTCGTGAAATTCCTGCTGCTGTCCGAAGCGTTCGCTGTAATGACTTTCGGCGCCGGATGGTGGGCTGTTCCAGTCGTCGCCGCGCTGTGGGGCATGTTTGGTTCTCCGGTCGCCACTCGCGGGAGATTTGCTGCGGCCTGCGCCGCATTCGGATGGGGATCGCTGCTGATCCTTCACGCCACGCGCGGCTCTGTCAGTTCTGTCGCATCGCAGGTGAGTGGAGTGATGAGTGTGCCGCCCGCGGCGCTCTATGGGCTGACGATACTGTTTCCCGCTCTCCTCGCGTGGAGCGCCGCGACTTTATCGCCGGTGTTAAGGCGCCGCTGAACTGCCGATCTGCGTCAGCATCGAGTCTTTCGACCGATCCGCGAGCATCTTCGTGGTGAACCGCTGGCCCTCGGAGATACGCTCCACCTCGATCGCAATCGCATCGACGGATTGTGTGATCTGCTGAAGCTGGTTACGGATATCGCCCGGAACGGTCTGATGAACCGGGGCACCTCCCTCGATTCTTTTCCCAAGCGCACGCATGATCGGATAGCCGACGATGATGACCGCGACAGTAATGAAAAATGCGATGGATATGTCCACGACCTGCGGCGGCATGACGTTGTCCCAGTTCTGCGGAGCCTGCATCCCGGGTATGCCCACAGGCGGGATCGGGGGGACGGGAGGGCGCGGCACGCCGCCTTCCTGCTGTGCATCGCGGGCCGCTTCCTGAGCGATCCTGATCGTCTCCTTGATCTGTTCTTTCATCTGCTCGCGGGTGACGTTATCCGCGCGTGCCTGCATAATTCTGGACATGGATACATCCCCAATCGTGAGTGATCGCAACCCGTCCGATTCACGGAACTCAATGTATGAGCCGAGGCATGCAGTCGCCACTGAACGAATGGCGGATGCGGCTTACGGCGCCATGCTGGGAATAGCAACCTGGCTACTTCTCCTTACGATGGGAGTTCCGTACGTGTTTCGAATAGCCGAATATGACGGCATCGGGCCGTTTGCAGTTCTCGGCGCAATTGCCGCAATCACGCGACTGAAGAGACTGCTCTGGATTCCGGTTGCGGCAATGTCCGTTGTGCTGCTGGTCATCGTATACACCAGTGTCATCGAAGGCCCGGTAAGGTCGCTGGTGAGACGCGATGCACCAGTTGCGACCGCCGATGCAATCGTCGTTCTCTCAGCCGGGATCAACGACGACGGATTACTCGGCGCTCAGGCTGTGGATCGGCTGGTGAAAGGCATGGAGCTGGTCCAGGCAGGTATCGCACCGACGCTGGTAACGACTCGGGAGCGAAACGTATTTCGTGGCAACGTCATTACGTCCGAGGCCGATCAGAAGCGACTGCTCGCGATTGGGGGCGTGACGAACGCCCTCGTTACGCCCGTCATCAACAACACCCGGGAAGAAGCGGTGGCCGTGGCGCGCATGGCGCGTGAACGAGGCTGGAGGAGGATTGTCCTCGTAACATCCCCTGCACACTCGAGACGCGCCTGCGCCACATTTGAGAAGGCCGGTGTGACCGTCAGCTGTTCTCCAAGCGACTCGCGCGACGTTGCGTTTCTTGTCCTCGGAAATGGTGAGGACAGGGTTACGGCGTTCAGGTTGTGGCTGTACGAAACGGCGGGGACAATCCGGTATCGCGCGTCAGGGTGGCTCTGACGGCACGAAACTGCACGCGCTGACCGATCGTAGTGAAACCCTCTATCACGAATGGTCCATGTCATCAGTCACGACAGTAGTGCAATCGCTCGGTGTGGCTTACGCTGCCGGAATAAATCTTCCGGCGACAGTGGCGGTACTTGGTGTAGCCGATCGTGCCGGGTGGATCAGCCCGCTCCCCGGCGCGCTGCACGCAGTGAGCAACATCTGGGTCATCGGGTTGGCGGTCACGCTGTACGTCATCGAGTTCATGGTGACGCTGGTGCCCGGTGTTGCAAGCCTCTGGGAGACCGCGCAGAGTTTTATACGCCCGCCCGCTGCAGCGTTCCTTGCAGCCGCAACTGCGTACCAGCTGGAATCACCATACACAGTGATTGCGGCCCTGCTCGGCGGTGGCCTGGCACTGACAACCCACGGAACGAAGTTGGGGTTGCGCTATGCCGTCGATACCTCGCCCGAGCCGGTGACGAATGCCGCCGCAAATGTTGCGGAGTTCGCGACGGTTTCGACCATTGCGCTTTTTGTATGGAATCATCCTTACCTGACACTGTCGACTGCGATTCTCCTGCTCGTACTGTTGATTCTGCTGGTGCGGCGGATCATAAAAACCGTGCGGAGGCTGTTCAGGGGAGAAGTGGCAGGAAGCGTGACGACTTAGCGGATGCAGCGGCAGCGAGCCAGATTTATTCCTCGCTGAGACCGCCACGGCCGGTGGCGCGGATCGGCGAGTCATGAATCCGGGGTCGCCGAGTGGAAGAAAAGCAGAAAATCTGGAAAGTCATTGCCGCGTCGTCGGCTGGCACGATGATCGAATGGTACGACTTCTACATCTTCGGCAGTCTCGCCGCTATCATCTCCACACAGTTTTATCCCGAAGGCAACGCCACCGTCAATTTTCTGAAGACGCTGGCGACCTTTGCCGTGGGATTTGCGGTTCGTCCTTTTGGCGCGCTGGTATTCGGGCGCGTTGGCGATCTGATCGGTCGCAAGTTTGCTTTTCTCATCACGCTGCTCATCATGGGCGGATCTACAGCCGCTATCGGACTGCTGCCCGGGTACGCTCAAATCGGCATTGCCGCCCCGATTCTACTGGTGATACTGCGCCTGCTGCAGGGCCTCGCTCTGGGTGGTGAATACGGCGGAGCCGCGGTCTATGTTGCCGAGCACGCCCCGGATGGCAAGAGAGGTTTTTACACGAGTTTCATCCAGACAACCGCGACTCTCGGCCTGTTTGTGTCGCTGGTCGTCATCCTGGTCGTCAGGGCGGCGGTCGGCGAGGAGGCGTTCAAGGTATGGGGCTGGCGAATCCCGTTTCTTCTTTCAATCCTGCTTGTGGGCATGTCGTATTACATCCGGGTGAGACTGCAGGAGTCGCCGCTTTTCGCCCGACTCAAGGCAGCGGGAGGAACCTCGACCGCGCCTATTCGGGACAGCTTCGGGACCTGGAGCAAATGGAAGGTGTTCTTGCTCGTCCTTTTCGGCGCTACCGCGGGTCAGGCCGTGGTCTGGTACACTGGCCAGTTCTACGCATTGTTCTTTTTACAGACGGTGCTGAAGGTGCCGTTGACGACCGCATACATCATAGTCGCGGTGGCGCTGCTGCTCGGCGCACCTCTGTTCATCGTGTTTGGAGGACTTTCGGACAGGATTGGCCGGAAGAAGATCATGATGGCCGGCAATCTCCTCGCCGCTGTTTCCTACTATCCGATTTATCAGGCGATGAAAGCGTTTTCGGAGCCGGTCAATCCGGTCGCGCTGACTGCGCTTGTTTTCATTCAGGTGATTTTCGTCACCATGGTTTATGGTCCAATCGCGGCATTCCTGGTCGAGGCGTTTCCCGCGAAGATTCGATATACGTCGATGTCGTTGCCCTATCATTTCGGCAACGGGTGGTTTGGCGGCTTCCTGCCGCTCATTTCGACCGCTCTCGTGGCGCGTACGGGGAACATCTACGCGGGTCTGATCTACCCGATCGTGGTAGCGCTGCTGACGTTCGTCATCGGATCACTTTTCCTGCGTGAAAGTCATACCGCTCGTATCTGGGACGAAGTTGGCGGCCAGGACGGGACCGGAGAATATATAAGGGATCCCATATGATTGGGATTACCGTTTCGTCATGTGTGGCGTGACCGTAGCTGACACGCCCCTAAGCACTGCGACCGGCATCACCTGATGCGCGTGGCGTTTCTGGGGTTGGGCGCAATCGGATGGCCGATTGCGGTGCACCTGGCGAAGCCGCCGTTTGAGCTCACGGTATGGAACCGCACCATGGAGAAGGCGCGGAAGTTTGCCGGTGAGCATTCTGCAAGTCTGGCCCCCAGCCCCGCTGCGGCCGCGAGCAACGCCGACGTAATCATCACATGTCTGCCGTCGTCGGAGGAAGTCCGCAATCTGCTCGACGGTGCCGACGGTCTCGAATCCGGGCTCCGCGCCGGATCGCTTCTCGTGGACTGCACGTCGGGCGATCCACGCACGTCGATGGAGATTGCCGCGCGGCTGGCGGGGCGCGGCGTGGACTTCATCGATGCGCCGGTGAGCGGCGGAGTAAAAGGCGCGGAAGCAGGCACGCTGATGATCATGTGCGGAGGGGAAGCAGCATTGATCGATCGAGCCAGGCCCGTCCTCGATGCTTTCAGCAAGCGGATAGTGCGCTGCGGAAGCACTGGTGCCGGCGACGCGGTCAAGGCGATGAACCAGGCGCTGCTCGCAATTCACATATGGTCGGCGGGCGAGTGCCTCACGGCGCTCGCGAAGTACGGAGTCGATGCGAGCACTGCGCTCGAGGTAATCAACGGCTCGAGCGGACGGTCAAATGCGTCCGAGAAACTGTTTCCGGAACGTGTCGTTACCCGGGCATTCCCGCGAACCTTCAAGATTGCGCTCCTGGACAAGGATGTTGCAATTGCAGCCGACGTCGCGTCGCGTGCGGGAGTGCCCGCTCCTTTCATCGAGCTTGCGTCGCGACTGTTCGCCGAGGCCCATGCAAGTCTGGGGGAAGAAGCAGATCACGTCGAAGCGGTGCGAATCATCGAGCAAAGGGCCGGAGTTCGCGTCTGCTGACCGATTTCGTGGTCTTGCCTTCAGCCGTCTTCAATAACATGACCGCTGCGCGCATATTTGTCCCTCGATGCCAGATCGACCCGCAGAACAAACGACAATTCTTACCGCTCACGCCGTAGAACGGACACTGACGCGGATGGGCAATGAGATAGTCGAGTTGAATGAGGGCATTGACGGCCTGGTCATCGTGGGGATTCAGCGCCGCGGTGTTCAGCTGGCCCGCAGGCTCGTAACGATCATCGAGGCAAGCGCGAAGGGGTCGGTGCAGCAGGGATCGCTCGACATAACACTGTATCGCGACGATCTTCAGACTATCGGCCCCCGCCCGGTTGTCGGGGCCACTGATCTGCCATGGGGCGTTGATGGCAGGAACGTTGTCATCGTCGATGATGTCCTCTACACGGGCCGCACGGTTCGCGCTGCGCTCGATGAGATCGCCGACTTCGGGCGACCCGCGCGAATCGCTCTCGCGGTGCTCATCGACCGCGGTGGCCGGGAACTGCCTATTCAGCCGGACGTAGTGGGGAAGCGCATCACCGTGAGCCGCGGTGACCGGGTTGACGTGCTGGTTGAAGACCTGGATGGAAGGTCGGCAGTGGTACTCGCGACGCAGCGCGGCCGATCCGAGCGGTGACAAGTGCACTGGGAAAGGATCTGCTCGGACTCGAATTCCTCTCGAGCGAACAGATCCGCCTGATTCTGGATACTGCGGAGCCATTCAAGGAAATCAGTGAGCGGGCGATCAAGAAAGTGCCCGCGCTTCGTGGCTCGACGATCGTAAATCTGTTTTTCGAAAGTTCGACTCGCACCCGGATATCGTTCGAGTTCGCGGAGAAACGGCTGTCGGCTGATACTGTGAACGTTGCGGCTTCGGGATCGAGCGTGCAGAAAGGCGAGACGCTCGTCGATACGGCTCGCAATCTGGAGGCAATGCGCATCGACATGGTGGTGATCCGGCACGGGGCCTCTGGTGCCGCGCAATTTCTTGCCGACCGAATCGAGTCCAACGTCATCAATGCAGGCGATGGCACTCATGAGCATCCTACGCAGGGGCTACTCGATATGCTCACCCTTCGCGACCATTTCGGTGATCTGGCTGGAAAGAAGATCTGCATTTGCGGGGACGTGCTCCATTCCAGGGTCGCCCGATCCAATATCTGGGGATTGCAGAAGCTCGGCGCTGAAGTTGCGGTGTGCGGCCCGAGGTCGTTGTTGCCAAACGCGATCGAAAAGTTCGGAGTGACGGTGTTCGAGCGCATCGAGGACGCAATCGGATGGGCGGACGCGCTGAACATCCTCCGTCTCCAGCTCGAACGCATGACTGCGGGCTACGTCCCGTCGAGTCGCGAGTACAACAGAGTATTTGGTGTGACGCGCGAGCGGCTCGAACGTGCCCCGCGCGACGTGCTAATACTGCATCCGGGCCCGATGAACCGGGGCGTGGAAATAGACTCGGATGTTGCCGATGGACCGCAGAGCGTCATTCTGAACCAGGTTACCAACGGAGTGGCAATCCGCATGGCTGTGCTGTATCTGCTTGCCGGTGGCAAGCCAGAGCTTGCGGAAGCGGCGAAGGGAGGCGGGAGATGAAGGAGGCAGCCAGGCCCCTGTTGCTGCGCGGAGGACGTGTCCTCGACCCGGCGCAAAGCGTCGATGAAATAACCGACCTGTTGATCATTGATGGCAGGATCGAGAGCATGGGCCGGATCAGCGGAGATCCGGATGGTGCAGAAATAGTTGACTGTGCGGGGTGTATTGTCTCCCCTGGATTCATCGACGTGCATTGCCATCTGCGTGAGCCGGGCAGAGAAGACGTCGAGACCATCGCCAGCGGCGCCCGCGCGGCAGCAGCGGGCGGATTCACCGCTGTCTGCGCGATGCCGAACACCGATCCGGTTACCGACAATCAGGCCGCGGTCGGCTTCATCATCCGGCAGGCCCAGCGTGCCGGTGCGGCTCGCGTCCATGTGATCGGCGCGATTTCAGTGGGCCAGCGAGGCGAAACACTCGCCGAATTCGGCGAAATGATTGCGGCTGGCGCGGTGGCGATGAGCGATGACGGGCGTCCGGTCGTTTCTGCGCAACTCATGCGGACAGCGCTGGAGTACGCTCGTACCTTCGGCGTTCCTGTAATCGATCACTGCGAAGAGCCCACACTTGCGAACGGCGGATCGATGAACGAGGGAATGGTATCCGCACGACTCGGCCTCAAGGGCATTCCTGCCGAAGCGGAGGAGATCATGGTGATTCGCGACATCCTTCTTGCCAGGCGTACGGGGGGCCACGTTCACCTCGCCCACATGAGCACACATGGTTCGGTGGAACTCATTCGCTGGGGAAAGGATCGCGGAATCAACGTCACGGCCGAGGTCTGCCCGCATCATATCTCGCTGACCGAAGACCGGATTTTGTCCTACGATACCAATGCCAAGATGAATCCGCCACTTCGCACCGCCAGGGATGTCGAGGCGCTCCGGGAAGCCGTAAAGGATGGCACGATCGACATGATCGCCACTGATCACGCGCCGCACCATTACGACGAAAAGGAGCGGGAGTTCGCGAACGCCCCCAATGGCATTGTCGGTCTCGAGACTGCGCTGGCCGTGTCGGTTACGAATCTTGTCGACACGGGCCACATAGATTTCGCGACGCTGGTGGACAGGATGTCCTGTGCGCCGGCCCGGCTGTTCGGGCTCCCCGGCGGGTCTCTTGCGAGAGGAGTGCCGGCCGACGTCACGGTATTCGATCCCGGAATGAATTGGCGGGTAGAAGCTTCTGAGTTCGTGACGAAGGGCCGGAATACGCCTTTTGGAGGGGTGAATCTCTCCGGGCGCGCGGTATGCACTATCGTCGGTGGATCGATCGTTCACAGGTTGGCGGACAATGCCGGCGCGGCGGGGCTTAGTCGTGTCGCAGGGAGAGAGAGGCCAGAATGAACAAGGCAAAGACGAATGCGCTCGATGCGCTCCGCGCCCTGATCGCGGAACGCCAGCAGTATGAGCAGTGGATATCGGTCCTCGAGGCAAAACGCGACGGCACGCCGGCGCACGTGTTCGAGAAAGTCAATGCGGACTATGAGACTCGCATGGAGCGGGTGTCCGGGGAAATCGGCGGCCATGCCGAAGAGCTGCAACTGAACATCACTACGCTGTCCTCGCGCCTCATCGAGGTGGCGCGCGATGAGGACACCCGAAAGGACGCGCTTCAGGAAGCCGAATTGCGCGCGGCGGTGGGCGAGTACGACCCCGCTCGCTGGGAGGAAATCCGCGTCGAGTCGCAACGAGATCTCGATCGGATCGCGGTGGACCGCGAGCGTCTCGACAACGAGCTTGCCGAGCTCAGGAGTATCCAGACGCTGAGTGCGGTTGGCCCGCGTAGCGGATTGCGTAGCACGCCGCAGCGTACACCCTCGGTGGATGCCGAGGCCTTGCCCGAGAGCGACTCGGGGCCATCGCGCAGTGAGTCGGCCGTAGCCGCCTCGCCCGCGCGGGTCGAGGCGGATGACGCTGCTTCGCGACCCGGCGCCATTGGTTCGCGGGCCGGTGCTATTGGCTTGCAACCCGACGACGCTTCGTTGCGGCCGGACAGTGGCTCTCCACGGTCCGATGACGGTGTTTCTTCGCGAGCGGACGCCGGTGATTCCAGTCGCGATACCGTGGCCACGCGCGGCGGCGGCTCGCCAGCGTCGTCAGAGGGCGATCCGGCGGACCGGGACGCATTGCCCAGTCAGGGCCCCGGTAGTTCGGCTGAGCCCGCCGCTGCGACGTCAAATTCGATTGCTACGGGTTCGGCGACTATACCCGCGTCCGTTCCCGAAACGGAGGCACCTTCACGCCAGAGATCCATGCGAACGCCACTCGGCGGAACGAGCGGGGGAAAGTCCGGGAAACAGTCCGACACCAAAGGGGAGCAGTCGAAGACGCTCAAGTGCCACGAATGTGGAACCCTCAATCACCCTACCGAGTGGTATTGTGAGCGCTGCGGAGGCGAGTTGGCGACAATGTGAAACGAAAGGAGCGCCCCGCGAGGGCGCTCCATTTGTCCGCAAGCCTGCAGTCGTCTACTTCGCGGCTTTCTTCGCCATCCGGCTCTTGTGACGGGCGGCGGTATTCCTGTGGATCAGGCCCTTGCGGGCAGCGCGATCGAGCAGCGTAACTGCAGCGACTTGGATATCAGCGCCGGCGTCCGTGACATGCGCTTTCTTCAGTGCGGTGCGAAGGGCGGAACGTTGAGCGCGGTTTCGCACCATCGCTGCACGGGACTTTCGCATGTTCTTCTTCGCGGACGCAATATTCGGCACTGACAATCTCTCTGTTTGATTCGCGGCGAACGAGAATCGTACGCCAGTTGTACAGCCTTGAATGATATTCTCGGCGCGGTGAATGTCAACTACAGCGGGCGTCGGGGTAGTGGGTCATTTTGACGTCTTAGCGGTAAGAACGCTCGCGCCCGAATGGGAAAGGCGAGGCAACTCCCGCGGTGCGCTGACGGCGA
>JBBJNV010000032.1 GCA_037721215.1 Gemmatimonadaceae bacterium | reverse complement strand
CGGACTTCGTGCTTGCAAACCGGGACTGCTGCTTCATCGCATCCCGGAACCGATAAAACTGGAGCATGTCCTGACCGGCGAAGATCCCGAAATACACGAGACCGCCAATGAGTACCAGCTGCACCAGACATCCGAGGCGGCCGCGGCCCTGACGCGCTGCACGAGACGTGAAGCCGATCACCATTGCGACTGCGCGCCCTGGATCACGTCGTTCACGATGCGCTCGATGGCCTGCCTGCGGCCCGTGAGCACTCCGCGCTCTTCGTACTGGCCATCCGCGGTAAGACCCTTTCGCTGCCAGAGCACTTTACCGGAAACCTGATCGAAGACCTCGATGTCCACCGATATCTGCAGTTGCCGCCGCGCGCTCGTCTGGCTGTTATTGTTGCCGCTGTAGGCTATCGGAATGTCTGTCTCGTAGCGCTGAATCGTGCCCCGAACGACGGCGTTTGCACGAGCTTCAGCCGCGTTCCTCAAGCCTAGCCGGTTCTGCAATTCACTGCGCAATGCCTCCGCGAGCTCTCTTTGAAGCTCGGGAGCAGCAGTGAGGTTCTCGAATGGAATGACGGCTACCGTACGCACATGCGAAGGCAGCCCTCCCCCGGCGAAGCCGTAAGGAAGACACGCAGAAAGCGCCAGGAGGGCGCTAAGGACCCCAAATCGCCGCAGCAAACGCCGGCACCTCCTCTTCGCGAGTGATTCCGAGCCAGAGCTTTCTCCGGCCGGGAACCTCGTACAGGAGACGCCCGCCCTCATCACGCGTCACGCTCTCCGCTATCCGGCCGTTGTCGATTCGCGAAAGCTGCATCAGGCGGGTGCCGCGAATGCGCATGCGCCAGGCCGCGGGGCGGCCGATATCGGCGTAGATCATGTCGCCCTGAGTGGTCACAACGGTGTCGGGAAGCGCTGGCACCGCAAGGCGGCCAAGCGCGGCCCACATCATCGGCGGGGGAGGCAGAAACCGCTGAACCTGACTCTGATTGGTCGCACGCAGCTTGTCGCCAATCAGAATTGCATATCCCACGGCAATTCCCCCGTCCAGGAACAGATCGACCCTCACGCTGTCTGGAGAAGCGACGCGCATTGCGCCTTCGCCGCGAGCGATGAGACTGTTCTCCTCGTAATCCCATCGGAAAACGACCCGCCGGTGTCCGGCAGCCAGATCTATCCGGGGCAGGGTGGTGGCCGGAACAGGTGTCCCCTTGAGCGGCACGGCACGAGGTGCGCACGCTGACGCAAGAAGTGCGAATGCGCTGATTAAAGCGCGGCCTGATGTGATCCTGCGGCTCAGCCTGTTGCGCGGTGCCGCGATCGCGCGAGAATTTTTTTGGTCTGATGTCACTGGACAGTCACCCGTAGTATTGCGTCACCCTGCACGATAGAATCAAGCACATCATAGCCGCGCACAACACGCCCGAACACCGTGTAGTGTCCATCGAGGTGCGGCTGGGGCGAATGCGTAATGAAATACTGGCTGCCGCCGGTGTCAGGACCGGACAACGCCATGCCAACCGCTCCGCGGTCGTAGCGGCGCGTGTTCATCTCGTCCCGAATCGAGTAACCTGGGCCACCATTTCCGTCGCCCCGCGGGTCGCCATCCTGGGCTACAAAATTCGGCACTACGCGGTGAAAGCTGGTACCCCGGTAGTACCCTGTCCGGGCCAGGTTCAGGAAATTCCACACCGTCAGAGGAGCATCGGCGCCAAAAAGCTCGAGCACCACACTGCCACGGCTCGTGTGAATTGTTGCCCGTTGCAGACGGCCACCCCGCGCAGGCACGACGTAGGTGCGAACCAGGCTCTCATACCAGGGCAATGCGCGCGGACTCCCTGAAACCGACGGCCACGATGCAAAAACGGAAGTACGAGCTGCTTCGGCTCTGACAATCGGATCGCCGGAAGGCGCGAGCGCCACGAGCCGCGCGCGAAGCGAGGGTGAAAACGCCGCGCTGTCCCGGCGCCATGCGCTCGCGAGATACTTGACGGCGGCTATCCGCGCATCATTCGACGAATCCCGTTCCGCTCGGCCATAGCTCGCCAGAACCGCCGGGACGTCCTGCGCACGCGCGTGACGAGCAAGCGTTCCAAGCACCGTTGCCCTGACCATGAAATCAGCGTCGTCAAGCCCGGCAACGAGCGCGGCGTGAACGTTCGCGCGGGGTACAGCGGTATCCGTCCCAGCGATGGCCCCGTACGCCGCCGTTCGCACCCGCGGGTCAGCGTCACGCAGCATCGGGGTCACAGCAAACGAAGCGAAAAGCGGATCCGGAGATGCACCCGCAGCGTTCACCGCGGCCGCACGATATTGCCAGCTCGGGTGCGCCATCCAGCCCGCGAGCGTCTGCCGAAGCGCGCCAACCCGGATTGCGGACGCGAGCATACTGCCGCGGTAAACGACACTTGTGTCCCGCTGCCAGAGTGACACCCATGACGCGCTCGACGAATCGAATACGGTAGCCATCGACTGGGCCGAAGCGATGCGCACGTTCGCGTCGCTGTCCCCCGCAGCGAGCACTACCGCATCAGCGGCGCGCGTGCCGAACGTCGCAAGCGAGCGAACTGCGTTGATACGGACGTGCGGATGCTGATCGCCACTGAGTCTCAACAGAGCAGCGAAGGCTGCCTCGGCAAGGGAATCCCCCGTCGCGGTTTTCGTCAATCCCCGCGCAATTTCCGATCGCGCGCGCTGCGCTCCGCTCGCAGCCGAGACATACACCTGAGGGGTGTCGCCACGACCCGGTACTGGGGCGGACGCCCGCTTCGAACGCGTTGCAGCGCCCTGGACAACGAGGGGGCTCGCCGCGAGCTCGATGAGGTCGCGCACGCCCGCAGGAGCACGCGTTCGCGAAATTGCATATGCCGCGGCCCATACCACGGAGGGACGACCTGTCATTCGCAGGTACGGCCTCATCTCCTCGACAGGCACCGGACGAAGCTTGGCCGCAGCCAGGAGCAGCTGGATCATCCGCGCCTCATCAGTCCCCGGGCTCCCAAGCGCAGCAACGATTATCGAGCGGGCAGGAGCGCCGATTTCGCCCAGCGCCCACGCGGCCTCGCGCGCAACCGTCGGTGAAGCGGTAAGCGCCGATGCAAGGGTTCCGATTCCCGCCGTGTCATGGAGCAGGCCGAGTGCGTACGCGGCTTTTGACGCAACAGAGAGATCCGGGTCGGTGAGAAGAGCTCGAGCGACTCCAACGGCTGGCCTCCCGACTGCCGAACCGACCTGTCCGATGGCGAGGGCCGACGCCGCCCGAAGCGGGGCCCACCGGGATGCAAGCGAGGTGTCGATCAGCGCAAGATCGAGTCTGCGCGAATCTGTCATCGCCATCAACCTCGCGTAGAGCCGGATATCGGAATCACCGGGCGCGCGGCGGGACTGAGCCTGGGCACAACTGCTCGATACCACAACCGCTGCAAGAGCCGCGAGAGTGCTAAGGGACCGCATTTTCCAGTAGCGATCGGAGCGCCGCGGGCAGTGCAACAAGTTTTCCTTCTCCGTTGAGCGAGGCGAGGGTGGTCGTGGCGGTGACGAGCTTGCGGCCGGATTCTACAAGTTCAACGGCATAATCAAACGTGATGCTGCGCGACCGGACACCGGAAAGTCGTGTGCGCACGCGAACGAGATCATCGTACCGGGCGGCAGCGTGGTATCTGATGGAAGCATCCACCACCGCCAGCATTACACCCTGGCGCTCGAGTTCAGCGTAGGGTGTGCCAAGCCGCCTGATGAGATCCGTACGGCCAATCTCGCACCACACGAGATAGTGCGAATGATACACCACCCCCATCTGGTCGGTTTCCGCGTAGCGCACGCGAATCTCGACGTCACTGCTCAATCCGGTTACAGGTGCAACAGCCATCGGGAATAAGATAAGTCCTGCAGTGAAGGTCCGCGTGTTTGTGCGCTCAGGAGTCCGCGGCTACAATTGGTTCGTGCTCAGTTCACCCTGTTACGTAATTTCGGATTCACACCTTGGCGTTGCCTCCGCTAACATCGAGAGGTCTCTGATTTCGTTCCTGCGTGGGCTTGAGGGACGCGCAGCGTCACTCGTGATAAACGGCGATCTGTTCGACTTCTGGTTCGAGTGGAAGTCAGTGATCCCCAGAAACAGTTTCCGGGCACTCGCGGCGCTTGCCCATCTGACAGAAAGCGGAGTCAAGGTACTTTGGGTGGCCGGTAATCACGACTGCTGGGGTGACGACATGCTCCGTGACGAAATTGGAGTGGACTATCACATGGGACCCTGGACGGGAGTACTGGCGGGATGGCGCGCCAGAGTCGAGCACGGCGACGGCCTCCGCGAGCGGGAAGATCGTGGCTACAGAGCCATTCGGCCCATCATGCGGAACCGCTGGGCTATCAGGGCCTTTCGCGCGCTGCATCCTGATTGGGCAAGCCGGTTGGCAATGGGAAGCTCAGGAGCGAGTCGCGTTCACCGGGCGCGAGATGAGGGACGCGGGCTCCGCACCATCGCGATAAGCGAATTGTCGAGCGACCCTGACCTGGATCTGCTTGTTTACGGACATTCCCATGTGCCGGCGCTCGAGCGCGTGCCAAATGCGGGAGTGTTCGCCAATGCCGGTTCGTGGCTCGACGCGCCCACATTCCTGCGGATTACGCCCGACAGAATCGAGCTCCGCAGGACGACCGATGGCTCACCCGAGGGTGATTGTCTCAACGCTGTCGATCGTGGACCCAAGAAAACGCTGTCCCACACGCCGGAATTGCTCAGGGGCATCTGATGCGATGAAGCGGTGCTGCGCTGTCCTGATCGTATCGCAATCAATCCCCTTCTCCCTCAGGATCGCCGCAGTCTCAGCCGCAGTCTCCTCAGCGCTGTCTATGAGGCGCACGTTGCTACCGACAACCGCTCCGATTGCGCCTTTCAGCAGCGGATAATGCGTGCAGCCCAGCACGAGCGTATCGATGTCGGCATCCACCATTGGCGCGAGATACTCACGCGCAATCAGATTTGTGGCTTCAGTCTCGAGCCAACCCTCTTCTGCCAGTGGAACGAAAAGCGGACAGGCCAGTGCGGTGATTCGCGCTCCCGGCGTCGCCGCAGCAATCGAGCGCTCGTAGGCGTGCGAGTTGATTGTACCGTGCGTCCCGATTACGCCGACGTTTCCGGTTCGCGTCGCCCGCGCGGCCGCCCGGGAGCCGGGTTCGATTACGCCGACAATGGGTAATTCATACTCGCCACGCAGCGTGGGGAGCGCGTGGGCCGTGGCGGTGTTGCAGGCGACGACGACGGCCTTCACGCCCTGAGTCTCGAGAAAGGTCGTAATCTCCCGGCTGTACCGCACGACGGTCTGTGGACTCTTCGGACCATACGGGACACGCGCGGTGTCCCCGAAGTAAATGATGCTTTCGTTCGGGAGTTGACGCATGAGTTCCCGGACAACCGTGAGGCCCCCGATGCCGGAGTCGAATACTCCGATCGGCGCCGATCTATCTACCAGGAAACACGGGCCAATACCCGCACATCAATTCCGGCTGACGTCGTATTCACGTTTGCGTCGAAATCGGCAAGGTTTGCCGCGACAAATGCGTCGGCGCCGGCGAAGAGGTGATTGAAGGCAATCGCGGCGAGCCAGTCCTCGAGATGAGTGCGGCGTGCTCTGACGCGATCCGCAAGATTCGGATTGCGTGGAACGCTCATGAATATGGGCAGCCCGGATACTGGGTCGAGGACAGGATTCTGGGTGACGGGGTCGAGGCGCGGAACCGAAACAGTATCGCTTCGCGCATCCTTCGCATTGCTCAGGTCGTTGAGTGATTTGAGGGACATTGCGATCGCCCCCAATTCTATGGCGCCGAACATCTTCGCGGCCTTCGAGCGGCCCAGCCGCGACTGACCCAGGCCCGGAACGAGCAGAGATGTGATAAATGCCCGCCGCGGCGAAATAGGTATTTTGCACAGCGGGCCTCTACGTCCGGGAGGTCCCGCGATGAGTACGCGCGGGCCCACTCCCTCGAGAGAATCCTTTGGAATCGGAACGCAGCCAATCTCCCCGCCGAGCTTCACGCGTGTGCTGTCAACTCTCTGTGCACCGGCGACGGCGGAAAAGAATGTATGGGAACCCATGCAAATCAACGCGAATGCCGCGAACCGTCGGATGGCGGGAGAGTGTGGGAATCGAACCCACCCGGCCCGACCTGGTCGGGTCACACCAGTTTTGAAGACTGGGGAAGCCACCAGGCTCCATCCACCCCCGTATTCATCAGTCAACCACGATCGCAGCATTCTCTCGCTCCATCACTTCCCCGATTTCAGTGGCGCCGGTCATTCGCGAAAGGTAGTCAGTGGTACGATCCCGGGGCACAGCGACAAGTAAACCGCCTGATGTCTGCGGATCGCAGAGCAACGCCTGATGAAACTCGCTGACGCCACGCCATTCAACGAGTTGTTCGACGTAAGCTGCGTTCCGCTTCAACCCATCGCTCGATGCACCGGCCCTCCAGCAGTCCTCCGCTCCATCGAGCACCGGCACCAACGCGGCATGAATTCGCATTGTAACGTTGCTCGCGCGCGCGATATGAGACGCATGGCCAAGCAAACCGAAACCTGTGACATCGGTGGCGCATTTCGAGGCGACCGCCAACGCTGCGCGGCTGGCAGCGCCGTTCAATGTTTTCATGCCTTCGACCATCGCGGCAATCCGCACCGGCGTTGCAGCGCTTTGCATGGCAGCGTCGCCGGCAGAGGCGCGCTTCGCCGCCGTCGCCAGGATACCATTCCCAAGTGCCTTGGTCAGCACGAGCCGGTCGCCCGGGGCTGCCCCGGCGTTTGTGAGCAGAAAGGCCGGATGCGCACGCCCGGTTACCGACAATCCGTACTTCAGCTCCCCATCGGTCACAGTGTGGCCACCAACAATACTGGCCCCCGCTTCGTGCACCTTGTCCTGCCCTCCGCGCAGAATCTCCGTCAGCACCGACAACGGGAGCTCGCCTGTGGGAAATGCCACGATGTTCAGCGCAGTAAGCGGTTGACCACCCATGGCGTACACATCCGACAGTGCGTTGGCAGCCGCGACCTGCCCGAAGTCGTAAGGGTCGTCAACTATCGGCGCGAAAAAATCGACCGTCTGAACCAGAGCAATATCGTCAGACAGCAGGTATACGCCGGCGTCGTCGAAGGTCTCGCGGCCTACGAGAAGCCGCGGATTGGTGACAGAGGGGAGAGGATCAAGCACCGCGGACAGGTCACCCGGACCCATTTTGGACGCTCAACCAGCGCACCGCGCAAACAACGTAAGACGGAAAATTTCGTCCCGGGTTCTCGACGTGCTCATTTTTCTGCCGCAGCTACGGACGCACCGTGGCAATGAGGTCGATCTCCACCAGGCCACCACGCGGGAGCGCAGTCACCTGGACCGTCGACCGTGCAGGCCGCGCATCGCCGAGCGCCCGACCGTAAATCTCATTTACAAGCGGGAAGTGCGACATGTCGTGCAGATACACAGTCGTTTTCACAACATCACGCCAATCGAGCCCCGCTGCAGCAAGCACCGCCATCAGGTTCTGCATCACTCGCTCGGTCTGCATCGAGATATCCCCGTCGATGAGCTGACCAGTTGCCGGATCGAGCGCAATCTGACCAGCCGAGAACAACAATCCTTTAGCAATTACTGCCTGTGAATAGGGCCCAATGGCAGCGGGTGCATCGTCACTTGTGATCTGGTGCAACTAGGACCTCTGCGGGTTAAGGTGAATGCCCGGCAATGTTACACGCCGAGAGGGCCTTCAC
Organism: Gemmatimonadaceae bacterium; assembly: GCA_037721215.1. NCBI lineage: Bacteria > Pseudomonadati > Gemmatimonadota > Gemmatimonadia > Gemmatimonadales > Gemmatimonadaceae > Gemmatimonadaceae bacterium. Next base: position 30,004 of record JBBJNV010000032.1, on the reverse strand, counting down.
GCCAGACTGAACAGCCGCCTCGCATTTTCGCTGACCGCGATTCCCATATCACCGATAGGGATACCGCGGGCGGCGGCCAGCCGCGCGACCGTATGGCAGACCCAGGCAGGTTCATTCCGCTTTCCCCGCCTCGGCACTGGTGCAAGATACGGCGCATCCGATTCTGCCAGAATCCGATCTCCTGGAACGAACCGTACGAGATCGTCACCGCTCCATTTCTTGAAAGTGACGATGCCGCTGAATGAGATGTACCATCCCGCCTGCAGCGCCACCTCTGCTAGCGACTGTGAACCCGTGTAGCAGTGAAGAACACCTCTGACGCCCGCGCGTCCGGCATCCGCAACCATCGATGCCGTATCGTCTTCCGCGTCTCTCGTATGCACGACCACTGGCACGCGCTGCTCGCCAGCCAGACTCAACTGCGCCTCGAATGCTTTACGCTGCGTTGCGCGGGGGAGCTTGTCGTAGTGATAATCCAGCCCACACTCGCCAACCGCCACCGCACCCGCGAGAATCATCTGCCGCAGTTCAGGAATGTGCTGTGCGGGGTCGAACCCCGCAGCGTCATGTGGGTGTACCCCTGCCGTCCACCAGATGAATGCCGGATGCCGTGCCGCCACGGTTGCCGCTTCGCGCGCAGCATCGAGCGGCGCCGAGGCGCCGCTGCCGGAGCCGATACAGACAATTGCGCTCGCTCCCGCCAGCTTTGCCCTGCCTGCTACCTCGTCGCGGTCACCGGCGAACGCCGGGTCTGCGAGGTGCGCGTGGCTGTCGACGAAACCTGCGATACACTCGTCTTCCTCGGCCATTTCTTTTCGATCCAGATGAGGATTGGAGCCGCGACGTACATCGAGCTGAACGTTCCGGTGAAGATTCCGAATGCCATCACCAGCGCAAACGGCCGGATCACCTCGCCCCCCAGCACGATCAACGCGATGACCGACGACAACGACAGGGCGTGGGTAATGATCGACCGAGGCAGGGTCTCGTTGATCGACCTGTTGAGCGTGTCGTGGAGCGACTCGTTGCGACGCTTGTGGAGATTCTCGCGCACGCGGTCGAAGATGATCACTGTGTCGTTCATCGAATATCCGATCACCGTCAGCAAGCCGGCGACGACCATCAGCGACACCTCGAGATGCATCAGCTTGAGGAACACCAGCGTTGCGACGAAATCGTGCGCAGTCGCAACTACCGCCGCCGCACCGAACCGCCACTCGAAGCGGATTGCCAGATAAATGAGCGTGATGAAGAACGACAGAATCATCGCGATCAGTGCTCCTTCCCGGAGTTCGTCGCCCACCCGGGGACTGACGGCCTCGGTTCGGACGACCCGCACATTACCCGCACCGTAGGTGGAGTTGAGAACCTGCTGGATCTGCTCTGCGACTGTTGCCGCGCCTGCGGTCTGGGTTGCGACGAGCCGCGGCTGCTGCGCCCTGATGGCGAACTCGCGCGACGAGCCGAACTCCTGGATCTCCGCACCGGTCACCCCCGCCGCCGACAGGCGCGACCGCAAGTCGGCCACGTTGACAGGCTGCCGGAACTCCGTCTGCATCAGCGTTCCGCCCGTGAATTCGATGCTATAGTTGATTGGTGCCCGCAGGTACGACGCGAAGCCGATCAACAGGAAAGCGATGGTGAGTCCCGCCGCCCATTTCCACCATCTGATGAAATCGTAGCTAGTGTCCTTGAATATTCTCAGCATCAGATGCTCAGGGCCTGTGCGTTGTTGGAGCGGTTGAGCCACACCATGTAAAAGGTGCGGACCACGAAGATCGAGGTGATCATGGACGCGGCGATTCCGGCAAGAAGCGTCACTGCAAATCCCCTTACGGGCCCAGTGCCAAACTGGTAAAGAACGATCGCGGTGAGCGCAGCGGTCACATTCGAGTCGACGATGGCACTCATCGCGTGGCCGAACCCTTCGTCAATCGCAAGCCGCACGGACTTCCCGCGGTCGAGTTCTTCGCGGATTCGCTCGAAGATCAGTACGTTCGCATCGACTGCAACGCCGAGCGAAAGAACGAATCCCGCGAGTCCCGGAAGCGTCAGGACAGCATCGAATCCGGCGAGCATACCCAGCGTGAACAATACATAGAGTATCAGGCCGCCGATCGCGAGCATCCCGGAGAATTTGTAATAGATCAGGATGATCAGTACCAGGAATCCGATCGCCACGACGCCCGCGCGGATGCCGCTGTCAATTGAATCCTGGCCAAGGCTTGCGCCTATGTTTCTGACTTCGACGATCTTGAGCGGGGCTGGAAGCGAGCCCGCACGCAGCACGAGCGCGAGGTCGGACGCCGCCTGCAAATCCTTCCCGCCCATCGTGATCTGTCCGCGGTTGCCAATGGCACTCTGGATTACCGGCGGCCGGCCCATAACCCGATCGTCGAGGACGATTGCCATGAAATCCTGGATGTGCTTCGAAGTCTCACTGCGGAACTTGCGGCCACCTTCGTTGTCGAACTCGAACGTCACCAGCGTGCCTTCCCTCGGGTCCGTTACCGGTTTGGCATCGATGAGACGCTCACCGGTAATAATCGGCCTCGCATCCAGCACATACAGCGGCCGATAGACCTGGCTGCCAAGCGAAGTGGTGTCGCTCCCGAATCGAACAACCTTGCCTGGGGGAAGCGCGGCCTTCACACCCGCTGTTTCGAGATAGTCCTGCATGGTCTGAACATTTGTTTCGGCGACGTAGTACTCGCCGGCCATGCCCCCCTGCTGGATAAGCTTCGAGAAGCCGCCCGAGGTTGGCGTCGGCAAGGCGGCAGTGTCGGTTTTTGTCGTGTCCGTTGGGGATTTCGTCGTGTCCGCTGCGGATTTCGTCGTATCGGCAGTGAACAGGGACTGCAGGCCTGATCCGGCGAGCGCGCTGTCGGGTCGGGCAGCTCCGGGACCTGCGGAGCCCGTCGATGCAAACTGCTTCACCGCTGCGTCAAGACGCGGCAACGCTTTCTCGAGCGCCTGGGTCTTGTCGGTAATCTGGAACTGGAGGAATGCCGATTTCTGGACGACCTCCTGTGCCCGTTCCGGATCGTCGATGCCCGGAAGCTCGACGATGATGCGCTCAGCTCCTGCTTTCTGGACGACCGGTTCCGATACGCCGAACTGATCGATGCGGGTGCGAACCACCTTCAGAGCACGGTCGATTGCCTCGGCCTTCTGAGGCACCGCACCCTTGGATTCGTCGATTTCCAGAGCCAGGTGCATGCCGCCCTGAAGGTCGAGACCTCTTTTGAGAGGCACCCGCTTCACGGAATCGTATGTAAAGCCGCTGCCTTTCCTGACCCGCTCGACGACGGTCCGCGGAAAAAGCGCCCAGACGGACGCAAGAATGAGTGCAGCTATTATCAGAAGTCGATACTTCAGGGTCATGCGTCAGACGAGGTAGGGTGAACCGTTCCTGTGTAGCCTCTAAGGTTACCGGCATTCGCGGGCAGAGTCAACGCGCGCGTCGCGCTGGCACGGTCACGTTCAAGTTGCTGAATGAGTTCGGCCGGGCTGTCGAATTTTCGTGTATTTCGGAGAAAACCAATGAAGTCCAGCCGCACCGCGGAGCCGTAAAAATCGCCCGACGCGTCAAACAGGTGAGCTTCAATTGTCCTGTCGGATTCGCCGAACGTCGGCCGAGGCCCAAGGTTCGCCATTGCCTCGAACTCGCCATGGCGCGACTGCACCCTGACGGCATATACACCGTCAGGCGGAAGAAGCTTCACCGGGAGCGGGTGGCTCAGATTCAGGGTAGAAAACCCCAGTTGTCTTCCCCGCCCGTGCCCGCTGACTACGGTACCACTCACGGAATAAGGACGGCCGAGAGCTTCGGCCGCGCGGGCCAGATCACCGCCCGCGATTGCCCGGCGAATGGAGGTCGACGACACATGTGTGCCGTCGCCATAGGACACTGCGTCAATGACTTCGACGTCAAAGCCCCACCGGACGCCAAGTTCGCGGAGAACAGTCACATTCCCTGCTCGCTGGCGTCCGAATCCGTGGTCGTGCCCGATCAGCAGCTCTCGCATGCGGAACCGCCGTCGCAGAATCGTATCGACGAACTCAGCCGCCGTGAAAGACGCCAGCGCAGCCGTAAACGGGACGACGGCAAAATAATCGAGACCGCTCGCCGCAAAGATCTCGAGTTTTTCATGATGAGTGGTAAGAAGCTGCGGCGCTGAATGCGGATTGACGACTTCAAGCGGATGCGGGTCGAAACTCACCAGGAGGCTTGGCAAGCCGACCATCTTTGCCCGGGCTACCAGTCGCTGGATGACGTCTGCGTGCCCCCGATGCACTCCGTCGAACGTCCCAACTGTCACGACGGTGCCGTCGACATTCGAGGGAAGAGCGGAAGCCCCCGATATCGCCATCAGGTCAGGCATCGGTGACGACTCGCAGCGGTCTCAAGGGCGGGGGTGAGGTCCGCAGCACTTCGACGGTTGCCGCGTGAGCCACGTCGAAGGGCCCGCTCTGCTCGCGTCTCAGCGCGGCCAGGTGGGCGGCACTCCCGGTGGCACGGCCCAGATCGCGCGCCAGGGCGCGGATGTAGGTCCCGGTCCCGCACGTGATTCGCACGTCGATCTCATTATCCCGCTCATCCTGAATCGCCCACCCATGAACCATCACTCTTGCCGCGGCAAGCTCCAGCGGTTCGCCACGCCGCGCGGCGTCATAAGCGCGCACGCCGTCAACGGATTTGGCCGAGTAGGCCGGCGGCACCTGCATCAAATCTCCAGTCAGCGCTGAAATAGCGTCGGAGATAGAGCCCCGCGGCGGCGGGGGCGATTGGCGAATCACCGATCCCGTGCAGTCGTCAGAATCGGTCTCCGCTCCAAAGCGGATTGTGGTGAGGTAGACCTTGGGCTCGGTAAGAATGAACGTTGCCAGCCGGGTCGAGCGACCCATCAGCAGTATCAGCAACCCAGTGGCGAACGGATCAAGCGTTCCGAGATGCCCGATGCTCTTCTCGCCATAAACGCGACGGGCCAGTTGTACTATGTCGTGTGATGTAGCGCCGGCGGGTTTGTCGACGAGAAGAAGACCTTCCACACTGGCGGCCAACGGCGAGCCTTCAATTCCCGTCGTCTTCGTCGCCAGGCCGTCCGTCCGGGCCAAGCGCGTCGGATGACACTGGCGTAGAGGCCGCCGAATCGGGGTCACCCGGCTCACTGGGCTTGATACCGGCGAGCAGCGACTCGATACGGGCGGCGCGGGCCACGCTGTCGTCTTCCTTGAACTGAATTTCGGGAGCCACCCGCAGTCGCAGGGTACGTCCGACGAGCGATCGCAGGTGCGAGGCGGTGCTTCCGAGCCCCTGGAATGTCGATTCCTTTTCGGGCTCGCTGCCCATCACACTCACGAATACACGTGCGTGCCTGAGGTCGGAAGTGACTTCCACTCCCGTCACCGTTACGAAACCAACGATGCGCGGATCCTTTGCGGCGCTGGCAAGGAACATCGCGACCTCTTCACGGATGGCTGCGGCCACCCGGTCGGCACGCCGGGTGTTACGCAGAAGCGCTCGACGCCAGCGTGCGCGCAACCTGTTCCTTGCGGTAGCACTCTATGACGTCGCCAAGCTTGATGTCGTTGAAATTCTCAATCCCAATTCCACACTCGAAGCCCTCGCGGACCTCCTTCACATCGTCCTTGAAGCGCCGCAACGATCCGACAACGCCGTCGTAAATCTCCACCCCATCCCGAACAACACGTGCGCGCCCTCCGCGTTGAACGATCCCGCTTCGCACCGAGCAGCCGGCAATGAGACCAAGCTTAGGAACCTTGAATGTCTCGCGCACTTCGGCTTCGCCGAGCACCACTTCGCGCTCTTCGGGACGCAGCATGCCTTCAAGTGCCGACCGGATGTCTTCGACTGCTTCGTAAATCACCTTGTACAGCTTTATCTCGACACCTTCTCTTTCGGCAGCCGCGCGGGCGTTGTTGTCGGGCCGTACGTGGAAACCGACGATGACCGCGCCTGAACTGCGGGCCAGCAGAATGTCGCTTTCGTTGATCGAGCCGACACCGCGGTGGATCACGTCCACCGAGACTTCGTCGTGCGAGAGCTGGCCAAGCGCATCGGCGAGTGCTTCCGCCGGCCCGCCCTGATCGGCCTTAATGATGATGTGCAACGTGCGCTTTTCGCCGGACGCCGCAGCGGACATGAAGTCTTCGAGCGACACCCTGCTCCTGGACGTTCGCCGGCTTTTCGCCTCACGGTCGAGCCGCTGGCGCCGCTGGGCGATGTCGCGTGACTCCATGGCGTCCTCGACGACCACGAACTGATCGCCTGCCATCGGCACGCCGCCAATGCCGAGAACCTGGACGGGAATCGCCGGTCCGGCTTCCTTCACCGTCTTGCCGCGCTCATCGAGCAGCGCCCTGACGCGTCCGGAGAACATCCCGCAGATGAAATCGTCGCCCACACGCAGAGTTCCCGCCGAGACGAGCACGGTGGCCACTGGACCCTTGCCCGGATCCAGCTGTGCCTCGACCACTGCACCGGCGGCGCGCCGATTCGGATTTGCCTTCAGATCGAGCACCTCGGACTGCAGCAGGACCTGCTCGAGAAGTACATCGACATTCGTTCCCTTCTTGGCCGAGATCTCGGTCGAAAGCGTAGCTCCTCCAAATTCCTCCAGCACTACACCGTGCTGAAGCAGATCCTGCTTTACTTTCCCGACGTTCGCGGACGGAAGGTCGATCTTGTTGATTGCAACGATCATCGGCACACCGGCATTCTTGGCATGCGAGATTGCCTCAACCGTCTGCGGCATTACCTGATCGTCCGCGGCAACCACGAGCACGACGATGTCAGTAACCTGCGCGCCGCGAGCGCGCATGGCCGTGAATGCCTCGTGTCCCGGCGTATCGAGGAAGGTGATCTGCTTTTCATTGCCGAGGGTCACGTGGTACGCCCCGATGTGCTGGGTAATGCCCCCGGATTCACCGGCAACGACGTTGGCCTTGCGGATGTAATCGAGCAGTGAAGTCTTGCCGTGATCGACGTGTCCCATGATTGTAACGACAGGGGGCCGCGAGTGGAGGTCTTCCGCGATATCGGTCTCGACGGACTCCTCGAGTCCAACCGTGTATTCCTCTTCCTTCACTGCCTGGAATCCAAACTCACCGGCAATGAGCTCGATCTGGTCGAAATCCAGGCGCTGATTGATGGTGACCATCAGCCCGAGATTCTTGAATGCGAAGCCAACGATCTGCGTCGCGGGGATCTTGAGGATGGCAGCCAGCTCGCTGACCGTGATGAATTCGTTGACCCGAACTGTTTTCTTCTCGCGCTCGACGTCGGCGACGCGCTGGGCCTCCATTTCTTCGCGGTAGCTCATGTCATCCGAGCGTCGCGATCCGCCTCGCCGCACTACTCCCTGTCGCAGTGCGGTCATCGTCTTCGAGATGCTCGACGAAACCGCTTCCTGATCCACCGAGCCGCGCTTGCCTTTCTTCCCTCGGCGGGCATTGCGGTCATCGACCATACCGGGACGCGGTCGCTCGTCCCGTCTGGCCCCTGCGAAGCCGGCCGGCGCTCCTGGTGCGGCGGACGCGACCGGGCGCGGGGGCACAAACGGGGTTCCGGTGGCGATGGGACGCGGCCGTGGCGCCCCCGGTACAACTGGCCGCGGGCGCTGGCGCTCCGGCACTGACGGCCCGGACGACTGACTGCCTCCTGGGGTGAAAGACCCGGAGTGCGACGTCGAGGGTTGCGGCGCGGAGGGCCGAGCGGGTCGCGGCTCAACCGTCGGCGCAGGTGGTCTGGTTTCGACCTTTTCTTCTTCTGCAGGCTCCCGCGTTGGTATCTGCGGTGAAGCTGCGGCCGTGCCCCCCGGAGGTGCGGCGATGGAGCCGGCAACTGGAGCCGTAGTTCCGGCGGACGGCGGCGGGACGGGAATGCTTTTCGCGGGAGCGTCCGGCTCAGGTGTACTGACATCCGCCACTGGAGGCGCTTCAACTTCGGGATCGGCAACGACAATGTCCGCCGCCTTGCGCCGGCGGCGAACACCGGCTGTGTCGGGCGCGGCCTCGACGGTCACAACCGCTGCGACCACTGGAGCCGCAGCGCCGCGGCGGCGGCGTGCGGGAGATGCCGCCGGTGCTGTTGCGCGCGCTCTCTTCTCGCGTTCCCACCTCGCCCTGATGCGGGCGATCTGGTCGTCCGACAGCGGGGTCATATGGCTGCGCACAGGAATGTCCCACTGTCGAAGAAGGTTGATAACCTCGTCAACGGAGATTCCGAATTCGCCTGCCATGTCATTTACGAGAAGTTTGCTCAAAACCGTGTCTCCTTAATCCCTGATGGTTCGCGGCGCACCTCGCCCGCGAACGACATTGGCCGCTGCTCCGGGAAACGCGTCCAGGATACCGCGAGCCAACCCCATGTTCGTTACACCGATCACCGCCACCGCTTCACGACCCGCGACGCCTCCGAGATCCGTTGCCGTCAACGTGGTGATCACCGGAACGTCTCGGGCTTTCAACAATCCAACAACCTTGTCCAGACTATTCTGCGACGCATCGCTCGCTACGAGCGCGACCTTCAGCTTGCCGTGTTTGGCCGCCTCCCTTACCTGTTGCACCCCTACTACCGCCATTCGCCCGCGAAGTCCAAGGCCTATCAATCCCAGCACCTTTCGTTTCGCGACCTCTTCCGTCATTCGCCTTTTCGGGTTCCCGGCTCGCTTTTCGGAACGCTGCCGGCGTCTGAGTGCTGACTGGCCGCGCCGTCATTGGCGTTTGTCGCATCCCCAGCCCCGCCGTCACTGCCGAGCGTGCCGGCAGCCCCCGGATCTTCGTCGGGTACAGCCGGGGCTTCGGGAATTTCAGATTCGGGACTATCGCTTTCGGCGTCGCTGCCCTCTCCTTCGGCACCCTCTTCAACCGTCAGCTCGTTAATGATGTTCATGAGCCGGTCGGCTTCTTCAGGTGCAATTCCAGCCAGCCGGAGAAAATCTTCACGCTCAAGATCGATGACATCGTCGAGGGTGCGATACCCCGCTTCCTCGAGAACCGCGATCGTGGCAGGCTCGAGGCCGGCAATTTCCGACAGCCGCGGGTTTACAGCTTCATCGGCTTCACCCGGGAGCGGCGCGAACAACTGCTGCTCGGCACCCCGCTCCATCCACTCACGGCTGGAGTAAAGCTCGATCTTCCATTCGGTCAGCTCGGATGCGAGCCGCACGTTCTGACCGTTGCGCCCGATCGCGAGAGAAAGCTGGTCTTCGTCCACAACCGCCTGAATCGTTTTCGATGCAGCGTCGCTGAACACACGTGCAACGCGAGCGGGAGCGAGTGCAAGCTTGGCGAAGCGCTCAGGATCGGCCGACCACGGGACGATATCGATCCGCTCGCCGCCGAGCTCGTTGACTACCGCCTGCACGCGTGAACCCTTGAGCCCGACGCAGGCGCCCACCGGATCGACCGAGTCGTCGCGTGAAAACACGGCGATCTTCGTGCGATTGCCGACTTCGCGGGCAGCGGCACGAATTTCGACTATGCCCTGCTGAATCTCGGGAACCTCGAGCTTGAAAAGCGCCTTCACGAACATCGGATCTCCCCGGCTGAGCATAAGTCGCGGGCCCTTGGGCGTTTCCTCAACTCGCTTGAGGACGGCCCGCAGGGGATCGCCCTGATGAAAATGTTCGCGGTGATTCTGCTCGCGATAGGGAATTACTGCTTCTGCCTCGCGAAACTTGTTCAGCATGATTACCAGCTTTCCGCGTTCGATCTGCTGAACCTCACCGGAAAGCAGGTCGCCGACACGGCTGGTAAATTCGTCGCGGATCTTCGTGCGCTCGCCTTCGCGCACGCGCTGGATGATCCGCTGCTTTGCTGCAAGCACGGCCATCCGCCCGAACTCCGAGAAGTCCACAGGATCTTCCATAACGTCGCCGACCTGAAATTCTTCGTCGGTGAAGCGCGCTTCATCCAGTGAAATTTCGCGGGCGGTATCGGTTACATCGGCCACCACCGTCCGAAGCCGTACGATGCGAATCGTACCCTTGTCTTCGTCGATATCCACTTCTGCCTGCACCGTTGGCCCGTGCTTTTTTGCGAGAGCCGCTGTTATCCCGTCGAACAGCAGTCCATGAAGCTCGGTCCGATCGAGTTGCTTGGTATTCGTCAGTTCCCTGATAGCAGTCAGGATTTCCAGTGAACCCGCCATCCCAGCTCCTTACCGTTTCCAGTTGAATGCAAGCCGCGCTTTTCTTATCGCGGCCAGCGGAACGCGGTGGGCCTGACCACCAGCGTCTTCCACAACAATAATTTCGTCGTCAGCATCACCTTCAACGCCGGCGATTCGAATGTCCTGCGACTCGAACCCGCCAACGCCCGGCCCGGCGTCCGTCGAAATGACGGCATCCCGACCGACAAACCGCCGCCAGTCCCCGGCATTCCTCAAGGGGCGCTCCACTCCGGGAGACGAAACCTCAAGGACGTACCGTGCGGCAATTGAACTGTCTGTATCCAGGCGAGCCTCGATTGCGCGTGACGCCTTTGCGCAGTCATCCACTGTCACCTTTTCACCGTCCCGCCTCTCAATGCGAACGTCGAGGACAGGGCGGCTTTTCGTACCCCCCGAGCGGAGCTGGAAAAGCTCAAGTTCAAGCGGGTCAAGCTCCCGTACCACAATGGCTTGCAACGCTTCGCTCATGTTATTTCGAGCTGACTCCAGTAAATAAAAAAATGTGGGGGGCATCCCCACATTCTCGTACGCGACGATCGTCGCGTAACTGAAAGCAATCTACGGATCGCTAACTATAGAGTCAAGCTGGAGTGATTCCGGGTAGCAGGGCACGCGGACTGTGACGGGCGATGGGACAATGCCCCGTAGACCCCGAATATGAGGACTGCATGGCCTCCGAAACGAGTGTCACGCTTGAAGCTGGCCTAGCGCGTGATTCTGTGGCGACTTACAGGGGCCGCAGAGCTGGGCATCAGAGAATTCCTGCCACGATCACTCCCAGCTGCCTGCCCGCATCGCCCGCGCGGTGCGAGAAAAAACGATCGTTGTCACAGCGCGTGCAGGCATCGCTAACGCTGATCTGTCGCACGCCAGCATCTTTCGCATGTTCGGCGATCAGCGAACGCAGGTCAACATTCCCTGGGCGATTTGCCGGCTGCCCGGTAAGTTCTGAACGGACTTCGGCACTTACCTCGTAGCAGCGTCCGCAGATCGCGGGACCGAGGTGAACGACGATTTCGTCCGGAGGAATGCCGAACCGTGCAAACGCCTTCAGACCTGCATCGATGATCCGTGCCCCGGTCCCGCGCCATCCGGAGTGCAGAATTCCAACTACTCCCGATGGATGCGCGAGGAATACGGGAACGCAATCAGCTACAGAAACCGTAAGGGAAATCCCTTTCTCGAGCGCGACATGGCCATCTGCTTCAGCGGTACGCAGCAGGCCTTCCCATCCTCCCTGATGCGTGAGCACGCGTGAGCCATGAATCTGTCGCCCGATGACCATGCGCCGCGACTGACCGGAGAGATCCTCCTGAAGAGCGGTCCAGCGTGCCATCACTTCGCCAACGGCGTCTTTTCCCGAAAGGCTGAAAGTGCCGGCGACTCTCGTCGTCGTAAACGCCCGGACGCCGAAATTTGCGAATCCATCAATCACCTCGATGGCGGTTCCGGACGCGATCGCCGTCACTTGCGGCGATCGCCCACCCGATCAACCGATGCGCCCAGAGCACGCAACCGATAGTCAATCCGCTCATAGCCGCGCTCGATCTGACCGACGTTGTTGATCACGCTCCTGCCTTCGGCGCAGAGAGCGGCGATGAGGAGGGCCATCCCCGCCCGGATGTCGGGCGAATCGAGTGTCGCGCCGCTGAGCCTGGAGGGCCCGGCAACGATTGCGCGGTGTGGATCGCAGAGGACGATCTTTGCTCCCATACTGATGAGCTTGTCAACAAAGAAGAGCCGGGACTCGAACATCTTCTCGTGCATCAGGATCATCCCGTTGCATTGGGTTGCCGTGACGATGGCGATCGACATGGTGTCAGCCGGAAACGCAGGCCACGGCTGATCCTCGAGCTTGGGAACATGGTCTCCCATGTCAGCCTGAATCTTGAGGGTCTGTTTGGCGGGGACGATGAGATCTTCGCCGTCCTCCTCGCACTCGATACCAAGCCTCGCGAAGCCCAGCCGGGTGGAGCGGAGATGTTCGATTCCCGCTTGTTCGATGCGTAATTCCGACTTTGTCACCGCTGCGAGACCGATGAATGAGCCGACCTCGATATGGTCCGGCCCGATTGAGTGCCGTACGGCCTCTTTGCCAAGTGGGCGACCGCCCTCGATAGTGATGCAGTTGGTCCCGGCACCATCGATTTGCGCACCCAGCGCCCGCAGGAACTTTGCAAGATCCTGAACGTGCGGCTCGCTTGCCGCGTTCCGGAGAACGGTACGTCCCTGCGCAGCACAGGCGGCAACAAGTGCGTTTTCAGTTGCAGTCACACTTGGCTCGTCGAGAAACACATCGGCTCCGCGGAACCCCTTTACGTGCAGGCGGAGAAGCCCCTTGTGCAGCGACACCGTCGCGCCGAGTTGTTCCAGAGCCAGAAAATGGGTATCCAGCCGGCGGCGCCCAATGACGTCGCCCCCTGGCGGAGGGAGCATGATTTCACCACAACGCGCGAGTAAAGGCGCCGCGAGCAGGATCGAGGCCCTGATCTTCGAGCAGAGCGCTGCGTCGAGGTCGCTGGCCACCAAGTCACGGGCTTCGATTGTCAGGGAGTTGTCACCGCTCCACTCGATGCTGGCGCCAACCGAGCGAATCAACTCCATCAATGTCTCGATGTCCCGGATATGGGGCACGTTGTCGAGATACACCGTGCTCTCCGACAGCAGCGCAGCGGCAACAATCGGCAACGCTGCATTCTTGTTGCCCGACGGCCGGATGGTGCCATGGAGAGTGCGGCCACCCTCGACGATGTACTGAACGGCGTTCGTTTCTGTCATGGGATACGGTTAGCTGAGATGAGGCGCCGTTCGCGGAGCGCGCATTCGAATGGTACGCCAAGCCGGTTGCGCAAATATATTGTGAGTAGCACTCTTTGTACCGTGACACACCAGCCGATCCACGGCTGGCCCTACCCTTGCACACAACCCGCGCATGACCGCATGGCTTACGACCGGCGCTGATTTGCTGCTGCAGGCAGTCGCAACGCTGCCTGACACGATCGTCACGAAGCAGGTCCAGGGTGAGGCAAGCTGGTTTCAGCAGGTCACGACCTGGGCGAGCGGTCTTGCGTCGGTGGCGTTGCTGATTCTCGCTGTGGCTCTTGTTCCGGCAGCATGGAATTTCCGGAAGAGTTACGCGAAGATCAGCGATATGCTGGACAGGATTTATGGAGACATAAATCCCCTTATGCGTCATGCGAGTACCATTGCCGACAACGTGAACTACATCTCGACCTCGGTCAGGGTTGACGTTCAGCAGGTGAGCCAGACCGTCGCATCAGCCAACCAGCGATTGATGGCGTCGGTGGAGGTTGCCGAGGAGCGCATAAGGGAGCTGAACGCACTTTTGTCAGTGGTGCAGGATGAGGCGGAATCGGCTTTCGTCTCGACCGCGTCCGCGCTGCGGGGTGTTCGCACGGGCATTCATGAAGTATTCGACAAGGAGATATTGTCAGATGGCAGATACATCGAAGACGACAGCGAGTGGAAGAAGCCGCGCCCGCGTGTCCGGCCCCGCGAGGGATTCGAACGGTGACAGCGAACAGCAGTTCGACCTTCTGACCGCGGCGATCATCGGCGTTGCCGTGGGCGCGGCAGTTACGCTTCTCTTCCGGACCGGGCCCAGCGGCAGCCGGCCGATTGGACCGATGCTTCGCTCGACTGGAAAAGGTGCGCAGTGGGCTGCGGGCGCGGGCCTGCAGGGCGTAAAGTGGGCTGGCGAGCGCGCTGCTCCGGGTGCACGCTGGGCGGCGGAGCACGGACGGGACAGTGCGCGCTGGGCGGGCGAGCGCACATCCAGGGGATACCGTGTCGCGCGGGATCGCGGAGAGGAATTTGTCGACAATATTCCTGTGTCGGAGATCGGCGAATCCGTTCGCGAGTATGTCGACGGCGCCCGGGAAGCGATCAACGATGTTGTACGCGAGGAGCTGAGCGACCTGCGAAAGGCGGTCCGCCGGCAGCGGAAGCGGATAGGTATCTAGTTTGGCAATCCGGCTGTCCGGGAGACAGCCTGATCCGGGTATACTCTGGCTGCTGGGTCTCGCGATTATTGCTATTGCCGCGACACCCAGCACTGCCTTTGCCTGGACCCCGGGAACGCACATTTTCCTCGGCGAAGCAATCCTTCGCTCCCTCGTGCTTCTGCCTCCGGCGGTTGCCGAGCTGATTGCCGCATTTCCCTATGATTTTCTTTACGGCAGTATTGCCGCCGACACCAGCATCGCAAAGAAATACGCGGCGGCTGGCCGGCACTGTCACTCCTGGAAAGTCGGCTTCGAGATCTATGACCAGGCCGAGCCGGCGCCAATGCGTGCGTTTGGTCTGGGTTACCTCGCGCATCTGGCTGCCGACACTGTTGCCCACAATTATTTCGTACCTCACCAGCTGGCGATCACATCGACAACCGCAGCACTCGGCCACAGCTACTGGGAAAGCCGGATCGACACGCACATCGGCGACCGCTACAGCCGGCGGGCGCGCGAGATCATCCTGCTCGATCACGCTGATTCTGACGGCCACCTGGACCGGATACTGAGCCCGACCATCTTCAGCACGCCCACCAACCGCAGAATTTTTCGCGGGATGGTCTACGTGACGGACACCGAATCGTGGCAGCGCATCTTCCAGATGGTCTCCGAAAAGAGCAGATGGGACCTGGCCGAGAACGATCTGGCTGCCTATCTGACACGTTCGTACGAATATATCGTCGATCTATTCAACAGGTTCGACGCGGCAGAAGCCTACCGGCTCGACCCCGCCGGCGCGACTGCGCTGCGCGAAGCGAAGCGTGTCCGTCGTGCCGCCCTCCGCGATGGTGCAGCCGGTACGGTCACGAAAAATGCGCGCATCAGCTTTGGCCTGCCACATTCCGAACTCGCATATTCTGCGAAACTCGGTACACCCGTTTACCCCGGGCCGACGGCTGCCTCTGCGCGGGCGACAAGCAGCTGATTCACTCGTTTCGGGTCGGCTTTCCCTGCCGACTTCTTCATGACGAAGCCAACGAGTACTCCCTGCAGCTTTCGCTCGCCTCCAATGTACCGCCTCGACTCTTCGGGATGCTCGGTCATCACTTCCGATATCCAGCCCGCCAGAGCCGCGTCATCGCCGACCTGCAGCAGCCCATGCTCGTGGGCCACCTGGGCCGCGGGCTTGCCCGATTCCGCCATCAGCGAAAAAATTCGCTTCGCCGCTGCGTGGCTCACCAGACCGTCGCGAATCATCGAGATCAGCTGAGCAAGATCGGCGGGTCGAACCGATAGCTCGTCGAAGGTCCCTTTGCCTGTATTGAGGAGAGCCTGAACCTCACCCATGACCCAGTTAGCCGCTGCCTTTCCGTCGCCCGTGGCGCGCGCCACCGCTTCGAAATATTCCGCCAGTTCCGAATCGGCCGTCAGCTTGTCGACGTCTTCCGCATCAAGACTGAAATCCGAGGCGAACCGCGCCTTTCGTTTATCGGGCAGCTCAGGCAATGACAGCTTGATCATGCTCAGCCAATCGGGATCGAGCACCAGTGGGCCGAGGTCAGGTTCGGGGAAATAGCGATAGTCGTTGCTGCCTTCCTTGGTGCGACTCACACGCGCCTCGCTCTTCGACGCGTCCCAGAGCAACGTGTGCTGAACAACCGTCTCGCCGCGTTCCAGCAATCCGCACTGGCGCGTGAATTCGAATTCGAGCGCACGTTCCACCCCTGAAAACGAATTCATGTTTTTCACTTCGGTCTTCGTCCCGAGAGCCTCTTCGCCTTTCAAACGCGCACTCACATTGGCGTCCACCCGGAGACTGCCCTGCTCCATGCTCACATCGCTGACGCCGAGGTATTGAAGGATCTGGCGGAGTGTACGCAGATAAGCGCCAGCTTCCCGGGCAGTGCGCATATCCGGCTCGCTCACGATTTCAATCAGTGGAACGCCAGCCCTGTTTAAATCGATCGCCGTCTCGCCGGGAAATCGATCGTGAACCGACTTGCCGGCATCCTCTTCCATGTGTAGCCGCGTGATTCCAATCGTCCGCTCGCCCGCTCCCGTGTCGATCGTGACGGTCCCGCCCGTCGCCAGCGGCTCGTCGAACTGCGTGATCTGATATCCCTTCGGAAGGTCCGGATAGAAATAGTTTTTTCGGGCAAATACAGAGGAATGGTACACCGTGCAGCCGAGCGAAATTGCGGCGCGCGCCGCGAGCATTACTGCCTGCTCGTTGACTACTGGCAGTGCTCCGGGAAGTCCAAGGCAAACGGGACAGGTGTTGACATTGGGAGCGGCGCCGAAGTCAGCCGAGCACCCGCAGAAAGCCTTGCTGCGGGTCTTGAGCTGAACGTGCACTTCGAGACCGACGACCATCTCGTATTTATCAGCGCTCATTGATGTGCCTGCCCGCCAAGCGCGGCCTCGAGAGCATACGCAACGCGGAACATTGCCGCTTCCGCAAAATGCCCGGCAATCAACTGGCCGCCGACAGGCAGACCGCTCTCGCGACCAATCGGAATGGACATCGCGGGCACACCTGCAAGATTAGCGGTCGCCGTGAAAATGTCGCTCATGTACATCTCGTACGGATCGGTGATCTGTCCAATGGAGAACGCGGTGGAAGGTGTCGTCGGCGTAAAAAGCACGTCCACTCCGCCGGCGAAGACACGTGCGAAGTCACCGGCGATCAGCGTTCTGACGGACTGTGCCTTCCTGTAGTACGCGTCGTAGTAACCTGCTGACAGGACGTATGTGCCGAGCAGGATACGCCGCGTTACCTCAGGCCCGAAACCTTGCGAGCGCGTGTCGCCGAACATCTCGCGCAGGCTGGCTGTGCCCGATTCCCGCCGACCGTACCTGACGCCGTCAAAGCGCGCGAGGTTCGATGATGCCTCGGCGGGCGCAATTATGTAATAGACCGGTATCGCGAGCGAAGTATGCGGTAGCGCTACTTTCCTTATCTTCGCGCCCAGCGATCGTAGTGCATCCAGCGCGCGATCGCACAGAGCGCGGATTCCGGGGTCGAGCATTTCCGGGAAATATTCAGCGGGAACTCCAACAGTGAGTCCTTCGAGTGGCGAGGGCGTCGTTGCGATTGACACAAATTCTTCGCAGTAAGGCGCAACGGGTACGTCGGCGCTGGTGGAATCCCGTTGATCGAGCCCGGCGATTGCCTGCATCGCCAACGCCGCATCGTCGACGTTCCGGGCCATGACCCCGATATGATCGAGCGACGACGCGAAAGCCACCAGGCCGTAACGGCTGACCCGGCCGTAAGTGGGTTTGACTCCGACAATTCCGCAGAACGACGCTGGCTGACGAACCGAGCCCCCGGTCTCCGATCCGAGTGCAATGGGAACGATCCCCGCTGCCACCGCACCCGCGGAGCCACCAGACGACCCTCCAGTCACGCGTCGAAGATCGTGAGGATTGCGCGCGGGGCCGTACGCGCTGTTCTCCGTTGACGATCCCATCGCAAACTCGTCCATGTTCGTCTTCGCGACAACGATTGCACCCGCTGCACGAAGTCGTGTGACGGCGGTAGCTTCGAACGGACTGACATATCCGGCGAGAATGCGGGAGGCGCAAGTTGTGGGCAGGCCGAGGGTGGCGATGTTGTCCTTGACCGCAACGGGCACGCCCGCCAGTGACCCGCCTTCACCACGCGGGCCCATAGTTTCCTTGAGCACCGACGCATCGGCGGTCGCCAGCTTTTCATCACTCCAGAGAACCAGGTTGAGGCCGTCTTTACCCGACTTCTTCTCCCTGGACGTTGCAAAGCTCGCCGCGACTGCCTGCACAGGGTCCAGTGACCCCGCAGTTACCCGGGCAGCGATTACCGATGCCGGCATATCGGCGAAGTCGGTGTGCTTCACGCCCCGCCCTCACGGGCGCCTCCGTTCGACAGCTCCTCATGCGTAGCCAGTCTGGGGACGATGAAGAAGCCGTCGCGCATTGATGGCGCGAACGACTCGCGTGGCACCGCCAGCGGAATCGGTCCGCTCGAATCCGAGCGGAGGTGAGTACATCCAGGAGCCGCCGCAGAGGGTGGCGTGCCCGACGTATCGACTTTTCCGAGAACGTCCATATGACCCAGAATAGCATTCAACTCGGAAGCGAGCTCATCGAGGCGCGCAGTGCCCACGCTCAATCGCGCCAATTCGGCTATGTGTCTCACCTCGTCATGAGTTACGCCCATTACAACGGTCCGCGTTCGAGTGTCGTGTAAGCCAGTTTGATCGTTTTTCGCCCGACGTTCGTATCGTCGAAATCGATCACCGCTTTGATGTCCCGGCCAGTGCCCGACAGTTCCGCGATTTGTCCTCCGCCGAACAGCTTGTGGCTGATCCGCTCGCCGGGTGCATACATCGGCTCGCCCGATGAGACGTCGACATCCGCGGCTACCTTCGCACCCCGCCACGCGGGGACCTCATGTCTCGGCCGGGACGAGGCGTTGCGCCAGCCCGCCTGTTGTCCGAATGCCTCGACACGCGAGGAAGTTTCGCGGAGAAAACCTCTTCCGGCAGAGCGGAGCTTGAGTGTCTTGCGATCTTCGAGAAGCGCCGGCGGTATCTCGCCCAGAAAGCGGGACCGCACGGATTGCATCATCTCGCCATTTCGACGCCGGCTCTCGGCGAACGACATGTACAGCTTGCGCTCGGCGCGTGTGATTCCGACGTAGAGCAACCGTCGCTCCTCTTCCAGTTTATCCGGATCGTCGATGGCTTGCGAAAGCGGGAACAGACCGTCTTCCAGCCCGGTAATGAAAACGACAGGATATTCGAGACCTTTGGCGTTATGCAGTGTCATCAACGTCACCGCGTCTGCCGTTGGGTCGAGTGCATCGATACCGGCTACCAGCATTGCCCGCTGCAGAAAATGGTCGAGCGGGGTCAGACCAAGTTCGCCTCCGTCCTCAATGACCGTCTCAACAGCCCCGTCAATGAGCGCGCTGACGTTATCCAGGCGATCACGAGCCGTCTCCGGCGAATCCGCCTGCAGATAGGCCCCGTAGCGAATGGAGTCGACCAGCTCGCGCAGCAGCTCATCGACGCTCGATTCGCGGGCGCGGTCGCGAAGGCCGAGGATGAGCGAAGCAAACTCTTGCAGTCCGGCTCGCGCAGTGCTCCGAATGTCCGCAAGAAGCTCCGGACGCGTCGCGGCTTCCAGCATCGGAACTCCCGCTCGCCGCGCGGCGGTGGCGAGAGATTCGATCGTCGTTTCGCCGAGCTTCCGGCGTGGGACAGCCACTGCGCGACGGAAAGCCTCGTTGTCGGCGGGGTTGGCCACGAGCTTGAGATAACTCATCAGGTCGCGAATCTCTTTTCTGTCATAGAAGCGCACGGCGCCCACAAGCCGATACGGGATTCCGTTCCGCCTCAGTGTTTCTTCAAGCGGGCGGCTCTGTGAGTTAGTGCGATACAGCACGGCGAACTCGCGAAGCTCGCGTTTATCGAGATTCTGCCGGCCGCGGATTTCATCGGCAACGAAGTCGGCTTCGTCACGCTCATCGAGCGTTGCAACGAGAGTGACGGCCTCGCCCCCAGGGCGCGTGGCACGCAGTGTCTTACCGCGGCGGCCGAGATTGGCGCTGATCGCAATGTTGGCTACTTCGAGAATTCCAGGCGTCGAGCGGTAATTCTCCTCCAGCCTGACGACACGGGCTGATGCGAACTCCTTTTCGAAGTCGAGAATGTTCCTGATATCCGCGCCGCGCCATCCGTAGATGGACTGATCATCGTCGCCGACGACTGCAACGTTGCCGTGCCCCGCCCCGAGCAATTTGATGAACTCAAACTGAGCACGGTTGGTGTCCTGATACTCGTCCACCATTACGAACTGGAATTTCTGCCGGTACCGGTCGAGGACGTCAGCATTTTCACGCAGCAACTGGACAGGGAGAACCAGGAGATCGTCGAACGTGACAGCGTTTGCGGCGCGAAGCGCCCCTTCAAGCTCGGCATATACCACCGCGCCGGCACGGGAAAGCGGATCCATTGCAAGCTGCTGGTACTCGGCTGGCGTGACAAGCGAGTTCTTTGCATCGGAGATGACGGACGCAATTGATTTCGGGGTCCACTGCTTTGGTGACACGCCGACGCGCTCCATCACGCGCTTGATCAAACCGAGGGAATCGTCCTCATCGTAGATGGTGAAGCTCGCGGTGCGACCCACGCGTGGAGCGTGCGATCGCAGCATACGTGCACCGATGGCGTGGAAAGTTCCGCACCACATGCCCCGCAGGTCACAATCCACCAGCTTAGTGATGCGGTCGCGCATCTCTCCGGCCGCTTTATTGGTGAACGTCACCGAGATAATCTGCGCCGGGTCTACCCCATGGTGCTCGATCAGATGAGCAATGCGGGTAGTAAGCACACGGGTTTTGCCGGAGCCTGCGCCAGCAATGATGAGAAGCGGACCCTTGAAATGAAGAACCGCGTCGCGCTGAGCCGGATTCAATCGCGAAAGTGCGTCACCATCACCGATTGCGGCGGTCGAACCGGTGGTATCCAGCGTTCCATTCATCAACTCAAGATAATATCGAACGTCGCCCCGCGTTCGGACGGAATCAGCAGCAGCTCTCCGCCGTGATTGTCGCGGACAATCCTGCGTGCGAGTGGCAGACCGATTCCCCACCCGTGCTGTTTGGTGCTGAACCCGGCTTCGAAAATGCGGCTGCCCAGCTCTCGAGGAATGCCGGGCCCGGTATCGGCTACGCGAACGCGGACGCGGCCTTCGGGAAGGGCCTCCGCCGACATGTTTACGTGGCCGTCGTGCCCGGCGAGAGCGTCAATGGCGTTCTTTGTCAGCGATTCGATTGCCCACTCGAGCAGCACCGGGTCGCCGCTCACCAGAAGCGAGCCCTCGCCGCGGGAAAAATTCACCGACACGCGTTGCGCAAGCGTCGGCACCCGGGCCCGGAAATACGTCGCGACCCGCTCGACCAGATCGCCCAGGTCGACACTCTCCTTTCTCGGGGGACGGCCAATGCGCTCGAATCTGTTCGCGACCCGCTTCAGACGCTCGAGATCTCCGTCCATGTGCGAGAGTGCGCTCATGGTCATCGAATCGCCTCCGGCGTCACGGAGAAGCTCGATCCACCCGCTCATGCTCGATATCGGAGTGCCCAACTGATGCGCGGATTCGCGCGCCATGCCCGCCCAGATCTGCTCACGGTCTGCGCGGCCCCGGGTACGAAGTCCGTACGCCCCGGCGAGGAGGAACATGCCAATCAGCAGTGATTGCA
Source organism: Gemmatimonadaceae bacterium (assembly GCA_037721215.1). Taxonomy (NCBI): domain Bacteria; kingdom Pseudomonadati; phylum Gemmatimonadota; class Gemmatimonadia; order Gemmatimonadales; family Gemmatimonadaceae; species Gemmatimonadaceae bacterium. The sequence continues at coordinate 8,592 of JBBJNV010000032.1, read as the reverse complement.
GGAGCGGGATGATGCGCAGCCCCCGTACCAGAGGAGTGTTACCGTAGTGCACGGTGCCCACGTCCGACTCTCTGATGGGCTGATTCTGACGATCGAGCTGGCGAACGTACTCCCGCAGCTCGGGTGAGCTGAGCGGAAGCTCGACAGGGAGATTGTCGACCGCCGTAGGAGTGCCGGTGGCATCGGTGAGAATGAGTGGTACTCCCGATTCCCTTATGTAGCGCGCCAGATCGAGAAGCGCATTGTTGGCCGCATCGGCACTCGGATCATTCAGCCCGTTGTATACCCGCGCATACATCAGGCCCACCCGCGATGCTTCGCGTCTCAACTCACGAACTACGCCCTGGGTGTAAATGACGTACCAGATCAGGAGCGCGGCGACGCACACAGACACGACCGCGACCGGTGCGAGCCGGCGCATGTGTCAGCCGAGCCGGTCGGTGCCCAGATACGGCCTCAGCACCTCGGGTACCGATACCGTGCCGTCCACATTCTGGTAGTGCTCGAGAATAGCTGCGATGATCCGCGGAAAAGCCACGCCCGATCCATTCAGCGTGTGCACGAAGCGCGGTTTACCGCCGTCGGCTGGCCGATAGCGGATATTCGCGCGCCGCGCCTGGAAATCGGTGAACGAGCTGCACGACGATACTTCGAGCCAGGTGCCGACGCCCGGTGCGAACACTTCCAGATCGTACGTTTTGGCGCTTCCGAAACCGGTATCCCCGGCCGCCAACAGCACCACTTTATATGGGAGCCCAAGTAATTGCAGAACGCGCTCAGCGTGGCTGGTAAGAAGCTCGAGCTCCGCGTCGGAAGTTTCCGGAGTGCAGTAGCGGACCAGCTCAACCTTGTCGAACTCGTGGACGCGCAACAGGCCGCGCGTGTCTTTGCCATGCGACCCCGCCTCACGGCGAAAACAGGGCGAGTACGCAGCCATCCCACGGGGAAGATCAGCAGCCGTGAGAATTTCTTCCCTGAAAAGATTGGTGAGCGGAACCTCGGCCGTCGGGATGAGGAAAAGCTCTCCGCTGTCGACGGCGTACATGTCGTCTTCGAATTTGGGAAGCTGTGTCGTCCCGGTCATCGCCGCACGATTGGCGAGAATGGGAACCCACGTCTCGTCGTATCCATGATCGCCGGTATGAAGATCGAGCATGAAATTCATCAACGACCGGACGAGCCGCGCACCTCGCCCACGGAAAACAATGAATCCCGACCCGCTGATCTTGGCGCCCCGCTCGAAATCGATAAGGCCGAGCTCCGCGCCGATTTCCCAGTGCGGGCGCACGCCGCCTGAATCGCGTGGCGATCCCCACGTGCGAACTACCTTGTTGCACTCCTCTGACCCCTCGGGAACATCGGGCAGAGTGACATTCGGGATGCTGAGGAGAGAGAGCTGGAGCTCATCCTCCAGCACGGCAAGGTTGCTCCTGAAGCCGTCGATCTGTTTACCAAGCGAACGTGACTCTGAAAGAAGATCGCCGGCCTCCTCGCCAGTTCGTTTGCGGCGGCCGACTTCCCTCGTGATGCCGTTGCGTTCCGCCATTGTCTTCTCGACCTGCTGAATCACCGAGCGCCGGTCTGCATCGACGCTCTGCGCGCGGTCGATCAGATCACCGAACGCGTCGAGCTTTCCCCGGCGGCGCATGCCTTCACGCAGCACGTCGATATGCTCGCGAACCATGCGCAGGTCGTGCATGGTTTAGCTGGCTGGAATGCCCGGCTCGAACGACCTGAATCCGCAGTTCGGATTCAAAACGGCCTGTACGACGATCGTGCGCGTAGCCGGAACGACACTCTCGATGAGCAGCTTCGAATAGATGAAAGGAGAAATGCTGAACTGGCAAACATCCCCGCTGGCATTGCGGGCTGACTCAACCACGATCACGTCTCCCTTGCCGGCGATCACCGGCAGACTGTCGACATACATTCCGGTCGGCGCCGTAAGAATCGACTCGAAGGTACCTGATACCTTTCGGATTCCAACAGGCCGGTTGCCGCTCAGTGAGCTGACGATCAGCCGCGCTGGATATACAACGGCGTTGCCCCCCGCGTCGATGTCGAACGCGACGTCGAAATTGGCGTTGCCGTCGACCCTCACAGCCTGGCGGAAATAAATGTTGATCCCGCTCGGGAACGCCACCGGCGAGCCCGTCAGAGCGAAGACTGTGTAAGAGTCTCGCGCCGTTGGGAGGCTGGCGCGCATCAAGTCAGTGCCGCCGCAAGCGGTAATAACCAATATTCCGGCGATGCAGCTGAGCGCCGATTTGGAAAGTGTCATGACACGTTGGAAAGGAAGTGGGCGCAGTGACTGCCCGGATTCGATAATACCCTTTAACGCAGGGCAGTTCAAGCGAATCCGATCGACTAGATTCCCTGCGATGATCAGTCTCGCAACACATATTACGAGGCATCGATGCCGACCATTCGCGATCTGACGGCAGCTATCCGCATGAGAACCGGCATCGAGGCCGTGGTGGTACTCGGTCGCGATGGCCTTCTGATCGACAGCCAGTCAGCGCCAGGCCTCGACGCCGACGATCTGGCAGCACGAGTGCCCGGAATAGTTGCCTCGGCTGACGAAATCGGGGGTACCACAGCAAGGGGCTCGATGCGAATCGCTCTCATCGAGCACGAAAAGGGGTACGCCGTTGTGTCGTCGGTGGGCGACGATGCCCTTCTCTGCGTGCTGAGATCCCGCGATGCCGATCTGGGCGTACTGCTGTATGATGTGCGCCGTCATCGCGAATCCATATCCCGTTTGTTCTGAACACCGGCTGATGACCGATCCTCAGATTCCGGAGCGTCATGTACTGGTCGCCGATGACGAAGCGCATATAGGGCGAATCATAAAGATCAAGCTCGAGCATGGTCCGTTCCGGGTCACGCTGGCATTTGACGGGCAGGAAGCCATGGACGTGCTCGATCGTGAGGACGTGATCGATCTCGTAATCCTCGATTTGATGATGCCGAAGCTGAGCGGGCTCGACGTTCTGGACCGAATTCGGGCAAGTGAGAAATGGCGGAATACCCCGTGCATCATTCTCACCGCGGCCGGCCAGGAACAATACGAGCGTGACGCACGCGAGAGCGGCGCAACTGATTTTCTGACAAAGCCCTTCAGCCCGAAGCGGCTGTACTCACGAATCGCGCAGCTCACGGGCGTGTCGAGCGAGGAAACGGGCGAAGCGGACGCGGGGGCGTAATGAGCCGATGGGCCGTGATCCTGGCGGGTGGGGTGGGCTCCCGATTCTGGCCTTTGAGCACACCCGACCGGCCCAAGCAGCTGCTGCCGCTGGTGACCGACGAGCCACTCCTCCTGAACACCCTTGCGCGGCTCCAGCAGATCGTCCCACCAGACCGGACGTTGATCCTAACGAACGCATCGCTGGTGCGCGCGGTGCGTGCGGTGGCACAAGCGATCCCCGAGTCGAATGTGATTGCAGAGCCCAAGCCGGCCGGCACCGCGGCGGCGCTTGCCTGGGCGGCGTCAGAGATCGAGCGGCGGAGCAAGGATCCGGATGCGACAATGATGTGCGTTCATGCAGACTGGGCAATAGCTGACGATGATGGCTTTCGGACTGCCCTGCTTGCCGCAGAGAAAGTGGCGGTAGCCGAGCGGGCGCTCGTCACTGTGGGCATTGTGCCGACACGGCCGGATCCGGGGTTCGGGTATATCCAGCCTGGTGGGGTTACCGCGACTGGCGCGCGTGAGGTAACGCAATTCGTTGAAAAGCCGGACCGGTTCCGGGCGGCATCGATGCTCAAGGATGGCTACCTCTGGAACTCCGGCATTTTTGTCTGGCGTGTGGCGGATTTCCTGGCCGAGGTGATGGAGGTCACGCCCGAGATAGCGGTCGCACTGCATGCGAACCGCGGAGATCCCCACGGTCTGGAGACTTACTTCGCGGCCGTCAACCCTGTTTCGGTTGACGTGGGCGTCATGGAGCGGAGCAAAAAAGTCAGGGTGGTTGCGGGTGACTTTGGATGGGACGATGTGGGAACGTGGGGTGCGTTGAAGCGGGTGAAGCCGGTGGATGAGTCGGGCAACGTTACCAGTGGCAGGGTGGTCGCCGTGGAAGCATCCGGCAACGTGATTCATGCAGAGGGCGGAGCGGTAGTGGTCTATGGGGTATCCGATCTGGTGGTCATATCGCGCGAGGGCCTTACTCTCGTAACAACCACCGAGCGCTCGGCAGACCTCAAGACTCTCATCGATGCTCTGCCTCAGGAGCTGATGGAGCGCGGATGAACCCGTTGTTCCTGTTTGATGACGCGAAAGCACGTGAGTTCGAACCGTTCTCGCTAACCCGCCCCGTCTCGGAGCTGCGGGCCGGTGCGGAAATAATCCGCGCGCGGTGGGAGCGCGTCTCCGGGCTCGCCGCGAGCGGTTTCTTCGGCGCTGCGCATCTCGCAAACTTCGACGAAGCAGGTGCGCCTGGGTCAGCGCTGGCGCAACGCAGCATACCTGCGGGCACGTTGCTCGTGAACTCGCGTTGCGTAGTAGCACTGGACGCGACGCTCGACGGGGATGCTGCGGTGTTCAGCTGCAACGGAGTTGTGTGCGCAGTGCGCACAAAGCGGTCGATCGACACTGCTGGTCTTATCCAGGGAACGCTGTCACTTGGGCAACTGGCGGATACCGATGATCTGGTCGAGATCGCGGGCAACTGGCTCGACGAGGTATGGGATCTGGTTGGATACCTCGACGTTCAGCTGGCCACTGACATTCCCGCGCTGCACGCACGGTTCGTCGATGCGTCGCCCGGTAGCGCTGTAGTTCTCGGACCGCATGGCGTTCACTGCGAAGAGGGAGCGAACATCGAGCCGTTCGTCGTGCTGGATGCATCGTCCGGTCCGATCATGATTCGACGCGGCGCGACTATCTCTTCTTTCAGTCGCATCGTGGGACCGTGTTACATCGGCAGCGATACTACCATTGTCGGTGACGCCATTCGGGGCTGTTCGATTGGGGACGTGTGCAAGGTGAGAGGAGAAATGTCCGGCTCAGTCATGCTTGGCCATTCCAACAAGGGACACACCGGATTTGTCGGAAGCTCATACATCGGCCGCTGGGTGAACCTGGGAGCAGGCACGACCACGAGCAACCTCAAGAACACCTATGGGCCCGTGCAGCTGGTTACTGCTGCGGGGCTTCGGGACACCGGGCTCCAGTTTCTCGGCAGCCTGATCGGCGATCACGCAAAGACAGGCATCGGGTCGATGCTCACGACGGGCTGCACTGTGGGAGCGGGTGCGAACGTATTCGGCTCGGCTGCCAGCCCAAAGTGGATTCCGCCGTTTGCGTGGGGCGCCGCGGAACCGTATGGCCGCTATGACGTTGAAAAGTTTGCCAGAGTCGCTGAGCGCATGATGTCGAGGCGACATGTGGTGCTTAGTGACAAGGCCCGCCAAGCGATGCATGACAGTTACCAGGCGAGCGAATCTACCCGATGAAGCTTTGTGTGCTGGGGAGTGGCAGCAAAGGGAATTCGATACTGATTCAGGCCGGTCAAACCCGCATCCTGATTGACGCCGGTTTCTCTCCCCGGGGAATCAAGGCGCGGCTCGCCGCCATTGCGGTCGACCCCCGGTCGATCGAGGCGATGATCGTGACTCACGAGCATGTCGACCACATGAAAGGAGTGGTGGGGTGCGCAAAGCGGTGGGATTGGAAAGTCTATGCGACGGGCGGGACGGTCACTGCGGCCGAAGCTCTGGCCGGCCTGGACGTTCAGGAGATGATCTGCGGAGAAACATTTTCGATTGGCGATTTCGACCTCGCCACAGCGCTGACATCACATGACGCAAGCGAGCCGGTAGCCGTTTTTGCCACTGATCGCGGAAACGGCGCACGAGCAGCGATCGTTTACGACCTCGGTATCATGACCGAAGCGGTGTTGAGCGGCATGAAGGGAGTCAACCTGCTGGTGCTGGAGTCGAATCACGACGGCGAGATGCTTCGTAACGGGCCGTACCCTGCGATGCTGCGACGCCGCATTGCCGGCAGCGAGGGCCATCTCAGCAATTACGCGGCTGCGCGCGTTGCGCGCGAGTGCGCCCACCGGCAGCTCCACACCGTCGTACTGGCGCATCTGAGCCAGGTTAACAATTCTGTTGAAGTCGCGACGCAGTCCATGAGGGCGGCGCTGTCACGGACGGCATTCCGGGGAACGATTACAACCGCCAGCCAGGATGTGCCGTCGCCAACGATTCGCCTGGCGGGCGGAACGTATTCTGCGGCGGGTCAGCTTTCCCTCGGGCTGTAGAAACCGGACGGCCGGTTTCAGGTCTGCTCGGCGTCCACTGCGAGCTCCACGGCATCGAAGAGTGCCCGGATGTCATCGTCGGTCGTTCTAAAACCGAGAGTGCACATGCGAAGCGAGAATATGCCGTCGAGTCGCGTCGACGATATGAAGAAACTTCCGCCGGCAACAATGCGGCTGTTTATGCGCTCGTTGAAGGCATCGAGCTCGTGCGCGTCGACTGGCGACGCGGGTTGCGCGCGGAAGCAGACGATGCCGAACTTCGCCGTGCTTAGTAGTTCGAGTTTGGGCGAGCTCTCGATCAGTGTCTGCGCGAGCCGCGCCCTGTCCATCGCGGCCTGAATGGCCGCTGCAATTGCATCGGTGCCGAAGTAAGTCACAGAAAGCCAGATTTTCAGTGCGCGCGAATACCGGGTGAGCTGTTCGCCACGGTCGGCAAAATTCACGTTGTGTTCGCCTGCTTCGCCGTCCTTGAGATAGTCCGGCAGAATCCGGAACGCAGATTCCAGTGTTGATGCATCCTTCACCATCAGGCACCCGCATTCGAACGGCACGAACAGCCATTTATGCGGATCGAGAGTGAGGCTGTCCGCGCGTCCGATACCGTCGAGCAGGCTCTTCCCCTCCACCGTGAGCGCGGCAAAGCCGGCGTAGGCGGCATCTATGTGCAGCCAGAGTTTGTTTCGCTCGCAGAGGTTTGCGATTTCATGCACAGGGTCTACCGATCCCGTGCTTGTAGTCCCCGCGCTCGCCACCACCAGGAACGGCTCAAGTGCCGCACGTCGGTCATCCGCGACCGCGTTTGCGAGGTCCTGGGGGATGATCCTGAATTCTTCGTCAACTCCGATGACGCGAATGTTTCGGCGTGGGATTCCAGCGATCCAGGCTGCCCGCACCACTGACGAGTGAGCCTGGACCGACGTGTACATCACGAGGCTCGACAGCTCCGCACCGCGCTCCAGCGCCGCATGCCGCGCAGCAACGATAGCGGTGAGATTGGCACCTGATCCGCCTGACGTGAGCAACCCAGTCGCGCCTGCCGGCATGCCCATCCACTCACGAAACCATTCAAGCACGACGAGCTCGATTTCATTGGGGCCTGGTGCGATCTGCCAGACTCCGGCGAAAAAGTTGTAGCCAGTTGCAAGCCAGTCTCCCAGCAATGCGGGGAACGTGGGACAACTTGGTACGTACGCCAGAAATCGCGGATGTGGTTCCCGTGCGTGATACGGGAGTACGTCATTGCGAAGGATGTCAACAATCGCTTCGAAGTCAGTTCCCTGCCGCGGGGCGGGTTTCGCTAGCAAGCGACTGAGTTCGGATCGGGGGAGCGGATTGATTACCGGCTCATTCCGGATGTTTGCGAGGTGGTGCGCGATGATGTCTGTGACCCGGTAGCCGAGGCGCTGCATTGTGACCTCGTCGAGGTCAAGCGGAGACCGCGTCATGAGGCCGCCGGGGGCGTCACAACGCTAGTTCCGGGAAGGGAGAGTGTCGGCGCGATAACCGTGGTAACCACAGATGACGCAGATGGACACAGATGGCACAGATGGAGCTGCAACGGCGAGAAAGACGAGTTCGTTTTTTCACAGGAGGGCCATTCCACCACCACCAGTCAGTGACGACCTTCGGATGCCGCTGATGTTCCCTCGTTACCCCCCCAGAGTGGGATCGCCGTGCCTCCCGCGTCTTGATAGAAACGAATACGCCCCGGGGCATGCAACTTGGCGAGAAGGATGATTTGCCCGGTGTGCATGGCGAAGTGTTCGACGACATGGTAGATGGCCGCCAGTCCGGTTGTCTCCCTGCCCTGAATGGTGAATGGACGGATAAGGTCGGGCTCGCTGAGCGTCGCGAGGACAGAGTCCGCATCGTGAATAATTGATTCAAGGTCGAGCATGAGAGTCTCGGAGTCGGGTCCGTCGCACCTGGCAAACTCGGACGAGCGGTCGCGCTCGACGGGAAGCCCGCCAAGCCCGCCGACTATCCACTGACGAATGTTGCCCGTGAGATGAACCAGGAGATTGCCAATGCTGTTGGAGCTATCGTTCTCGCGGCGCCAGATGGCGGTACCCGGAACCTCGCGCAGCGCCTGGCGAATCTTGACCGGATACTCCTGCGTGAGGTAGTAACGGGATCGATCGAGGAAATGCGAATTCATGGGGAAATATGCTTAAGTCTCTGCGCCTGCGGGACCATGCCGCTGGTCGGGCCACTGTGAATACCGAGCGCCGGAGATGATAGCCGTGCGCGCAAAGAAGCGGGGGCGCACAACGCGGCCCCCCGTATTTGATTGAGGCATTAGTTGTGCCAAGAGCGTGGTCGT
>JBBJNV010000031.1 GCA_037721215.1 Gemmatimonadaceae bacterium | reverse complement strand
CTTCCATCGTCGGCATCATACGCTGAAATATAGCGCGCGACCGGTTCGTCAGCGTCGTCGTAAGTCAGCGGCAATCCGCTGGATTGAGTCGGTGCTGCGGGGCCCGGAATCGCGTCAGCGCCGCAGTCCCATACCGCTCCGCGGATCGTGGCAATACCGTGCGCGCCCGCCGCGCGCAATGCGCCCACGTCAGATGGTGCAATACCTCCGATGGCGATGACTGGAATGCGCACGGCGGCCACCACCTGAGCGATGAACTGGATTTGGGCTGGAGGGCGCCCCTCATGGCTCGGGGTTTCGAACACGGTCCCAGCGACGCACCACGCGGCACCTTCGGATTCGGACTTGCGGGCCTCGTCGACGCTGTGGATGCTGGCTCCGACTGGAATGTCGGGCGCGACAGTCAGAGCGTCAGAAATTCGAAGCGAATGTGCGGCGAGCTGAATACCCCGGGCGCCGACTGCGCGCGCAATGTCCACGCGATCGTTGACGATGAGCCAGCAGCCGGTGGCCGTCTGAACTTCCGCAAGTCTTGCTGCAATCCCGTGAAACGACCGTCCTGAAAGACGCGAACTTCGCAGGTGCAGCGCGCCACGAGTGCCGAGTGCGCGCATAATTTTTTCGGCGCGTTCAGAAAAACCGGGCAGGAGCAGTGATGTGCTGTCCGTTACGACGTGGATTACCGGAAAACCGGTCAGCATTGAAGGGGTGTCGCGAGCTTCAATTCCCGCAGCGATCTCCAACTGCAACGCCTCTGCCGCGCGACCACTGGGTGAAGCTCATTCTGCTTCTGCCCGCCGGCTGTACTTCTTCTATTCGAAGTGCGCCCGACCCGCAGGCAATGACCAGTCCATCGTCGGTTGAGAGAACCGTTCCCGGCGTGGATTGCTCCTGATCGCGCACACCCGGGTTGACAGAGCGAGGGCCAAACATCTTCACGTCGGTTTGATTGACGGAGGTAAACGCTCCGGGACGCGGATCGAAAGCCCGGATTACACGCGCGGCGTCCGAAGCGTGCATCGACCAGTCAATTCGGGCATCGTCACGCGTAACCTTACGGGCGTAGGTTGCCATCGCATCATCCTGCGGAGCGTCCTTCGCTTCTCCGATCGAGATGAGCGCCAGCGCCTCTATCATCGCCACAGCGCCGAGCTCGGCGAGCCGAAGCTGCAGCTCACCGTACGTTTCGTCGTCGAGCACCGGAACCGACGCCTGAAGGATCACCGGCCCGGCGTCGAGCGCCGGAACCATTCGCATGATCGTAATACCGGTTTCCGTGAATCCCTGGCGTATCGCTGCCTGAATCGGCGCCGCACCGCGCAGGGCCGGCAGCAACGATGCGTGAATATTCAGTGTTCCGAGCGCTGGAAGATCGATGACTTTCTGCGGCAGAATGTGCCCGTAAGCCACGACGACCGAGATATCCGGCTGCATCACGGACACCGTGTCGAGGAATTCCGAATCCTTCGGAGTTGCCGGCTGGAAACAGGGAATCCGTTCGTCGATGGCAATCTGCTTTACCGGCGGTGCCGTCAGAACACGCGACCTTCCCTGTGGCTTGTCCTCTCTCGTGACGACACCGATAACGTCGAAGCCTTCGCCGATCAGAGTTCGCAGCGGCACGGCCGCAAACTCGGGTGTCCCCCAGAAAAGGACCCGCACCTACAGCTCGCCCTCGCTGTGCTCCGGACCGCGGCGCTCCAGGACCACCCGGCGGATAAAGCCCGGGTAGTCATTCTTCAGGCGGTCCCATCTGGAGAGCGCCGAGCGGCGCTTGAGAACGCTCAGGTAGTCGAGGAAGAGCTTGCCGTCGAGGTGATCGACTTCGTGCTGAATGCAACGCGCGAGAAGTTCCGTCGCCTCGACTTCAATCTGCTGTCCGTTCTCGTCGAGTGCGCGAACAACCACGCGTGTCGCTCTGTCGACTTCGCCAAACACTTCCGGTATCGACAGACAGCCTTCCTCGCCGCGTGCGCTGCCCTCCCGCTCGATGATTTCGGGATTCACGAGCGCATAGCTGGCGCCATCGACATCCATGACCGCAACCCGCTCGCTTCTTCCCACCTGCGGCGCGGCGAGACCGATGCCCTCGGCGGCATGCATCGTGTCGAACATGTCGGAGATAAGCGCACGAGTGTCGTCGGTTACCTCGATAAGGGGCTCGGTGGACTGGCGCAGTACCGGATCACCCAGCACCCGAATGCCGAGTATCGTCACCCCTCGGCGGGTGCTCCGGCAGCGCGGATAACGCGCGCTATCCTTCCCCTTTCGATGACGAGACGCGACTCGCCCGACTTGATGGTGATGCGGTCTTCCGATGGCACACTCTTGCTACCCTCTGCGACCGTATCGCGAATGTGGATGACCTCACCGACAATGCCACCGGTGGTCGCTATCTCATCGCCTCGTTTTACCGCCCGGATCAGTGCTTCGTGCTGCTTGCGTTGTTTCTGCTGTGGCCGGATCAGAATGAAATAGAAGATCGCGAAGATGGCTCCATACATGAAGATGGGGCCGATCATGGTGTTGGATGGCAGTTGCAGGAGGAAGATGCTCGGGAAAAAATCAGTCATTGTGTTACCAGGTTATTCGCATGATAGCGGGCCAGCCATTCGGTGCTCCAGCTGTGCATGGTATCGCACGCGATTGCCGCCCTCGCGTCACGGGCGAGCGAGAGGAGGAAATGTACATTGTGCAGTGACAGCAGGCGGAGCCCGAGTATTTCGTCGCTGACGAACAGGTGGCGGATGTAGGCTCGCGAAAACCGGGTACACGCCGCGCACAGGCATGCTTCATCGAGAGGCCGCGGGTCGTTTCTGAACGCGCTGCGCTTGATGTTGAGCCGGCCGTCGGCGGTGAACGCGGAGCCGTTGCGGCCCATTCGGGTCGGTGCCACGCAATCGAAAAGGTCCACTCCTCGTCTGATACCTTCGATGAGATCGTCGGGGAATCCGACGCCCATGAGATAACGCGGGCGGTGAGCTGGCAGGACGTCATTCATGGCATCCAGCATCTCGTACATGGCCGGTTTTGCCTCTCCCACGGAAAGTCCTCCGATGCCGAAGCCGTGCCAGTCGTTCATTCCGATTATCGACATGGCGGCTTCGCGTCTGAGGACGGTGTGGATACCTCCCTGGACGATGGGGAATAATGTCTGTGACCCAGCTCGGCCATCGTCGAGGTTGTCGAGCTTTCCGAATTCCGCCAGGCAGCGCGCGAGCCAGCGGATGCTGCGTTCGCTCGCTTCCCGCGCCGGTGATTCGCCGGATTGTCCCGGGATGACATGGTCGAGCTGCATGACTACATCGGCGCCGAGGTTTCGCTCGATCTGCATGACACTCTCAGGCGTAAAGAACCGGCTGGATCCATCGATGTGACTCCGGAATTCCACGCCGTCTTCACTGACTTTGCGCAGGCCCGCCAGGGAGAAGACCTGAAATCCGCCCGAGTCCGTGAGAATCGGTCCGTTCCAGCACATGAATTGGTGAAGCCCGCCCATTTCGCGGACAAGTTCGTCGCCGGGGCGGAGGTGGAGGTGGTATGCGTTCGAGAGAATCATCGATGCTCCCATGGCGGTGAGATCCATGGGGTCCAATGCTTTTACGGTGGCAAGGGTTCCGACCGGCATGAAGGCCGGGGTCTCTACCGGGCCGTGCGGAGTAGTGAAGAGGCCTGCGCGGGCTGAGCCGGAGGTTGCCTGGATGGTGAAATCGAAGGGCACCGGCGGAATGTAGGAAGCATCCCACGGCGGGGGAACGGCGGGGAGGGTTCTGGCAGCCTGAGCGCGCGGAATGGAAACAGGAAAACTCATTTTTCGTAGTTCGGCCTCTGCGACCTCTAAAGAACCACCATCGCATCGCCGTAAGAGTAGAACCGGTACCCTTCGCGAATGGCAACGCGGTATGCTCGCATCGTGAGCTCGTAGCCGGCGAATGCCGCCACGAGCATCAGCAGCGTCGAACGAGGGAGATGAAAGTTCGTGATGAGCCGGTCCGTGGCGCGAAACGAGTACGGCGGCCGGATGAATATTCGCGTGTCGCCACTCCGCTCCGAGAAAGTGCCATCGGGCTGGACGGCACTCTCAAGTGTCCGCACCGATGTCGTCCCTACCGCCCAGATGGATCCCCCGCGCGCATGCGTGGCGTTAAGTGTCGCTGCGGCCGCCGCGGAAACCGCGAACGACTCCTCGTGCATCACATGCCCGGCGGGATCTTCGAGATCAATCGGCTTGAACGTCCCTGCTCCCACATGCAACACCAGATCGGCCCGCTCCACATTCTTCTCGTGCAGTTTCATCAGCAGTTCATTCGTGAAGTGGAGTCCAGCCGTCGGCGCTGCAACCGATCCGGATTCCGCGGCATACACCGTCTGGTACCTGGTTGAGTCCTGGGCGTCGTCCGGCCGCCGGATGTACGGCGGCAGCGGAACATGACCGTACTGCTCAATGGCGGCTTCGACAGGCAGCGGGGAGCGCAGGTGCACGATACGTGTCCCGCGGTCCGTCAACTCGATTATCTCGACCTTCAGTTCGGGGCCGACGTGAACGTGTCGCCCCGGCTTCAGTTTGCTGCCGGGGTTGACCATTGCCTCGTATCTGCCGGCTCCAAGGGACTTCAGCAGCAGGACCTCGGCAGGGGCACCCGAGTCGCGGGTGCCGATGAGGCGAGCGCGAATGACGCGCGTAGTGTTGAGCGCGAGGGTATCGCCGGGCTGAATGAGCGAGGCAACATCCCTGAAAGTGCCGTGCAGAATTTCTCCGGATTCACGGTGCACGATCATCAGGCGGCTCTCATCCCGGCGTGCGGCCGGTGCCTGCGCTATTCGATCGTCAGGGAGGTGGAAATCGTAGTCGCGAGTTCGCGAGCCGGTCGCACCGGGAATGTCCGGGATTTGAGTGATTGATCGGCTCTCACTCAGTCAATTACATCGCGGTGATCGCACCGTGTCACACTGTCCGCTTCGGGCAGATGCCTGATTCTCAAAACAGATTCGGCTGCGACGAGTCACCGGGCATCGTGAAGCCGAAGTGACGGTAAGCCTGCGCAGTAGCCATGCGCCCGCGCGGGGTGCGTTGCAGGAATCCATTCTGCACCAGGAATGGCTCGTACACTTCCTCGATCGTGTTCGCATCCTCGCCAACCGCCGCGGCGATCGTGCCGACTCCGACCGGCCCGCCATCGAATTTTTCGATGATCGTTTTCAGAATCCGGGTATCCATATCGTCGAGTCCGAATTGGTCAACGTCGAGCAGGCGCAACGCATCCTGGGCAACGGATCGCGTGATGTCTCCGCCGGATTTGACCTGCGCGTAATCGCGAATGCGCCGCAGCAGCCGATTCGCAACTCTCGGCGTCCCACGCGATCGGCAGGCGATCTCCTTGGCACCGCCGTCGTCGATTCTCACCTTCAGGACTTCCGCCGTTCGCCGCACGATCGTCTCGAGATCGCTTGCCGGATAGAAATTGAGTCGTTGCTCGATGCCGAACCGCGCCCGCATCGGCGGCGTCAGCAGGCCGAGGCGCGTTGTTGCACCAACGAGCGTGAACCGTTCTATCGGCATCGTAATCGTCTGCGCCTTGGGCCCCTCGGAGAGCCGGATGTCGATTCGGTAATCCTCCATCGCGGGATAGAGGAATTCCTCGATGATCGGGCGCAGGCGGTGAATCTCGTCGATGAACAGGATGTCGCCCTCCCGCAAATTAGTGAGGGTCCCAACGAGATCACCCGGCTTTTCGAGCGCGGGCCCCGACGTGTTTCGAACGTTGACCCCCATCTCTCGGGCAATGAGCTCAGCGAGGGTGGTTTTGCCGAGTCCGGCGGGGCCGAAAAATAGCGTATGGTCGAGTGGCTCGCGGCGGCTGATGGCGGCATCGATGTAGATGCGCATGCTTTCCTTCACCTTCGGCTGGCCGATGAACTCAGAGAGCCGCTGCGGGCGGAGCGATAGCTCAGCGGGTGAGTCTTCGGGCAGCTCGTCGGGGGTCGTGATTTCCGGGCGGGTCATGTCCGTGGCAAGTCTATGGCGAGGCGTGATGCCGACACTACCAAATATATCCCGAAGCAGGGAAACCATATTGGCTGAAGTCCGAATGGCCACGCAGGCACGGAAGCACGAAGAAAGAATTTCCTGTGCAAGAACCGGCTCCGTTATCGGCTCCGTTCTCGATGAGTTGACGCAGCAGTGAGTTTCCTCCATATTGGAGGAATAAGGGAGGAGACTATGGCAACGCTCAACGTCAAGAACCTGCCCGATTCGCTGTACCGCCACCTCAAAGCTCGCGCGAAGGCACGCAGGCGATCCGTCGCGCAGGAAGTGACCGACATTCTCGCTCACGCCCTGAGCGAGCCGGAGCCGTTATCAATCCTGCAGTTGAAGGGACTCGGAAAAAACGCCTGGGGCGGAATCGACGCAGCCGCCTACGTCAATGCTGAACGGGATGAATGGAGCCTCTGAACGTCGGCAGCGGATCTGTTGGGCTCGATACGTCCATTTTCATCTACTACATCGAGGCGCATCGAAAGTACCTGCCGTTGGTCGAACCGATATTCGAAGCGGCGGACGCAGGTGGCATCACCATTGTCACTTCGGCTGTAACGCTACTCGAGTTGCTCGTGATGCCCTATCGCAACGACGACGCTCCGCTCGCCACGAAATATGAACAGCTGCTGACGCGAAGCCGGGGGGTTCGGCTGGTCGCGCTCGATCACTCACAATTGCGCGCCGCAGCGTATCTGCGCGCGTCGCACGGTCTGCGAACGATGGACGCTATCCAGCTTTCGGCGGCGCTTGCGTCGGGATGTTCAACGTTCGTGACTAATGACCTGAAGTTGCCAAAGATCCCGGGGCTCAAAGTTGTCCAGTTGCAAGATCTGATTTGAGTCGTGGCGGGCCCGAGTCCGTCATTCGCGTTTGAGCTGCACGCGGCCGTCAGACGAAGGCCAGGATTGGTTCATCGAGGATGTTGCTGACGTCCGCGATGCTGTCGTAAGGCGAGACGAGGATTGGCTGGGTGACTTTGGATGTCATCGGAGGCGCGCGCGAACAGCCGCCTCGATGCGCTCGGCGATAGCAAAGGCACGGCGCGCCTGGGCTTCAGTAACTGTGACCGGTGGTTCGATATCCCCGGAGATCGGCGCGGCCGCACCCTGCGAGCCCCTCATGTGTTCGTCCGCGTGTCTCAACCAGCCTCCGAGCGAGCGTGGCGGCTTGCGGGCTCCTTCCCGGACCATGTTCGGAGCAGCCCCGGCCCTCATTGCCGGCAAATCCTCCAGCGCAAAAAGCAGGATTCCTTCCCGTACGACATCCCAGTCGACCGTTCCAGGATCATCCTTCTTTCGCTCGAATCCGTCCGGCGACCGAACGTGGACCTGAACCTCGGTGCGCGGAAAATCACGAAGCCACATCATGCCCTGAGTCAGCGCAATGTCCGGTGGCAGGGCATCGACCTCGATGAGAAAATCATAATCGCTGTCGGCGTGAGCATCAGCGCGCGCGCGGCTGCCGAAGAGATAGATCCTCCTCGGACTGAACTTCGAGATGAGCCGCTCGACTATTTCGTCGACGAGGCCGCGCGCACCGGGCGGTGCCTGGATCAACCAGGTCAATCGGGTAGACCGACGAGTGCGCGAAGACACCGCCACCGACGATCCTGTTGATGGGACACTTCAGCCTGAAGAGGAACAGGTCTCCTGGCGCAAGACGGTTGAATGCGCTCCCGCCACCGGGCTGCCAGAAATTGACCTCATCGAGTTTCGGAACGCTCTGTAGGAACCGGAACCAGCTATGGTCTGTTGGATAAACGTACACATTCATCTGAATTCAAGGTCGATATTATAGGTCGACGAATCGGACGATTCCCTGGCCGTTGAGGGTCGTAAGGTGACTGGGCTGGACTCGCGTAAAAGAGAAGCGGTGAAGTGGAGTGAACAGGGCAGCAAAGGTTACGCTCCCGTCTGACATCGTGCTACCCTGACGAGGTTGCTGATCGGCCTCGTCGGGCTCAAGCCCCCGCTGAGCGTGTCCGAACAACGTGCATCCCGTGAAGCAAATTGCCAGGCTGACCCCTCCTCCGCGGACGGGCGGGGCCGGCGTCAGCTTGATACATGACACCGGAAATGATATCATCAAAGCTTAACTCGAATCAGCGGCGCACACTTGACGCGGTGTTCAGACAGCCGGTGCCTCAAGGTGTCAGGTGGTCCGACGTCGAATCACTTGTCGCGGCGCTGGGCGGAAGTCTGTCAGAGCGAAAGGGCTCGAGGGTGGCGCTGAGCCTGAACGGGAAGCGAGCGGTCTTTCACCGGCCGCACCCATCGCCGCTTACAGACCGGAATGCATTGAGGAACATGAGAGAATTCCTCGAGCGCGCCGGGATCAAACCATGAAACCTTCTGGAGCTGCCACGATGGCAACCATCGAATACAAAGGCTACGTGGGCCGAATCGAAGTGGATGAGGAGAACGACGGGTTCCATGGCACCGTCATCAACATCTCGGACGTCGTGAACTTCAAGGGGACCTCGATGAGGGAGCTCAGACGTGAATTCGCAAAATCGATCCAGGAATACTTCGTGTTTTGCCGGGAACAGGGAGAGTCTCCCGAACAGCCTTTCTCGGGAAGATTCGTGCTTCGCGTCGACCCGGCAATCCATCGCGCGATCACGCGTGCTGCCGAACGTGCGGGAATGAGTATCAATAAGTGGGCGGCGCAACAGCTGGAGCGGGCGGCTCTGCCTTGATCCGCAAAAAGGCCCCTGCGCTCAACGGCCGAACTCGTCATTTCTCCGCGCGGTGCCGTGGCCATACAAGACGAAATTTGCAGCAAATGATCCGTATCGACATTGAGAGGTAGCAAAATATGTCCTACTTTAGGTGGTATGAAAACCACCATAACCGGCAAAACCCTGGCTGAGGTTGGCCGGCTACTGGCCCGCCGAGAAAAAAAGGAGAAGACCTCCGTAAGCCTGTCGGGCGAAATAATCCGGGCAGCCGACGCAGTGGCGGGCAAGACCCAACGCTCGGCGCTCATTGAGCGAGCGCTCCGTGCGTACTTGCGGCGGCTCGTAAATCGGTCGCGCAACGAGCGGGACCTCGAAGCCATCAACGCTTCGGCCAAAGTCACAAATCGCGAGTCCGACCGCGTATTGGAGCTGCAGGCCTGGCCGGAATGAGCGTTAGGCGAGGCGAGCTCTACCTGGTCTCCCCGCCAGCAGGGGATGATCCCAGGCGCTCGCGACCAGTCGTCATTGTCAGCCGCCAGACTCTTTGCGACTCCAAAGCCGACAAAGTCGTTTGCGCGCCGGTAAATACCAACAACGACGGACGCTCTACCGAAGTCGCCATTGGTATAGCCGAGGGGCTGAAGCACGCTTCCGTTATCAATTGCGACCAGCTCGTGCTGGTCCAAAAGTCAGCCCTTACGAACTACCTTGGATCCCTGTCCGTCAAAAAAGCCGCAGCCCTCAACGCCGCGTTGAGAATCGCACTCGGACTATAAGCTGGAACTCTGTATCTACACCCGCGCCGCCATCCCCACCAACCGCTCCGCCGCCCGTACCAGTGTCTCGAGCTTCTTACAAAACGCAAACCGCGTCACGTTCTCGCCGAGCTTCGGCTCGTGATAAAAGCTCGTCCCCGGCACTGTCGCAACACCAATCTCCTTCGCCAGCCACATCGCGAAGTCAATACCGCGGAGATCGCTCAGATCGGTGAAGTCGGCAAGTATGTAGTACGCGCCCTCAGGTGCTGAGAACTTGAACCCGGCGTCATTCAGCGCCCCGACCATCAGGTCGCGGCGCTCCCGGTATTCGAGCGCAATATGGTTGTAATAATCAGCATCGAATGCCATCCCGATCGCTCCCGCGGCCTGCAGTGGCGCAGGAGCACCCACGGTAAGAAAATCATGAACCTTGCGGATCGGCGAGGTGAACTCAAACGGAGCGATGGCATAGCCGAGCCTCCACCCCGTACAGCAGAAGGTCTTCGACAGACCCGATATCGTCACCGTTCGGTCGCGCATTCCCGGCCACGTCGCAAGGCAATGATGGCCCCCCGCGTAGCGGATGTGTTCGTAGATCTCGTCGGTGATTGCGATAGCGTCATGCCGCTGGCAGAGACTGGCAATGAGTGACATCTCATCGCGGGTGAACACCCTGCCAGTGGGGTTGTGCGGCGTGTTGACGACGATTGCGCGAGTCCTGTCAGAGAAAGCGGCGCGCAGCCTCTCGGGATCGAGCTTCCAATCCAGACCTTCGAGCGGGACGAACACGGGCTTCGCTCCGGCGAGGATCGCATCGGGACCGTAATTCTCGTAGAACGGCTCGAAGATGATCACCTCATCGCCCGGATTGATGAGTGCCAGAAACACTGCCGCCATCGCCTCGGTTGCCCCGCACGTCACGGTGATCTCGCGCTCGGCATCGAGGTCCATGTCGTACCAGCGCCGGTATTTTTCGGCGATTGCGAGCCGGAGCGCGGGCGTGCCCCACGTTATCGCGTACTGGTTGATGTCACCGTGAATTGCTGCGCACGCCGCATCCTTCATCGGCGCCGGCATCGGAAAATCGGGGAACCCCTGAGCGAGGTTTATTGCGCCGTACTGATTCGCAACGCGGGTCATCTCGCGAATCACGGATTCCGAGAACGTTGAAGCGCGATGCGCGGTGGCTGATGGCATAAGAGAATATTGAAGGTCTGTGGGGCTGAGCGGCTAGGGCTATCTGCTTCCCAGGTTGGCCAGCGCCGCCCTGATCAGCTCTGCCGCACCGAGCCCGCTTCCACCCGCATCGAGCGCCGCGCGAACGGCGCGCTCGGCATCGGCGCTCGAGTACCCGAGCGATACAAGCGCGCGCAACGTGTCCTCCGATGCGCCACCGTCCGGCCTAGTTATACCCGCATCTGCTTCGCCACCGATCGAGTCGAGCTTGTCACTGAGATCGAGTATGAGCCGCTCGGCTTTCTTGCGGCCGACCCGCGGAACACCCTGCAGCGTAGGGATGTCCTTCTCCTGAATCGCACGCACGAGGCGTTGCGGCGACAACGCCGACATCAGGCCGAGTGCGAGCGATGGCCCGACGCCGTTGGCGGTGAGCAGCTTCTGGAACAGCCGCCGCTCATAGAGCGACGCGAATCCGAAGAGCAGCCACAAATCCTCTTTCACCACAAGCGATGTGTGAAGCGAAACGGGCTCGCCCTGCCGCGGCAGAGTCTCGAAAACGCCAAGCGGAATCTGCAGCTCGTAAGCAGTGCCTCCAGCAGTCATGACTTCGACTCTGTCGATGTCCTTTGTCATGAGAGTGCCTGCGACATGCGAGATCATTGACGCAGGGCCATGGCTTCCGCTTCGCGCCGGATGGCCGGGACGGACGCCGTCATCACGTAGGTCAGCGCGGCCGCGACACCGTCCGCGGCATCGGCCGGCTGAGGAGCGGTCTTCAGACGCAGCAGCCTTGCAACCATGAACTGAACCTGCTCCTTGCTCGCCGCCCCGGTACCCACCACGGCCTTCTTGATTGCAGCCGGAGGATACTCCGCGATATCCAGCCGTGACTGGGATGCGGCGAGCAGGATGACGCCGCGTGCGTGTCCCAGCACGATGGTCGTCCGAACGTTCCGGGCGTAGAAGACGTCCTCGATTGCCAGTGCCTCGGGGCGGTGGCGACTTATCAGCTCCACGATGCCGGAATAGATCTCCTCCAGGCGCTGCGGAAGAGGGTCCCTCGAGCGAGTGCGGATGACTCCACACTCGATCAGTCGCGGAGGAGACATGCGCTCCCCGCTGACCACTCCGTAGCCGGTGATCGCGGTACCCGGGTCGACGCCGATTACGATCATGCCGTGACCCCGGGGGCCTGCATGCTCACTGCGGCTCTTCCATCTCCACGTCGCAGTTGGCGGCCACTTTCTGCACGTCGTCCAGATCTTCGAGCTCTTCAAGCAGCTTTACGAGGGACTCTGCGGCCTTTCCCTCCACCTTCACGAGATTCTTCGGCACCGATGCAACCTCTGCATCCGTGACCTCGTAACCCCGCTGTGCGAGCGCGCTCTTCACCGAGTGAAGATTGTTGGGGTCAGTCGTTACCTCGAACTGGTCGCCCTCAGCCCTGAAGTCTTCGGCACCGCAGTCGAGTGCTGCCTCGAGCGCGGCATCCTCGCCGTGCTTCGCGGCATCGATGTACAACAAACCCTTCCGTTCGAACATCCACGAAACCGAATTCGCTGCGCCGAGGTTACCGCCGGCTCGCGACAGCTTGTGTCGCACTTCCGCAACAGTACGGTTGGGATTATCGGTAAGTGAAAAAATGAGGATCGCCACGCCGCCGGGGCCGTAGCCTTCGTAGGTGATTTCGCTGTATTCCACGCCCTCGAGATCGCCCGTCCCCTTCTTGACCGCCCGCTCGATGTTTTCCTTGGGCATCGACGCGGCTTTCGCGATATCGATGGCAGTCCGGAGGCGCGGATTGCCCGCTGGATCGCCCCCACCCAGCTTCGCCGCCATCGTGATTTCGCGGATCAGTTTTGTGAAATGAGCGCCGCGCTTAGCATCGGTCGCTGCTTTGTAATGCTTGATCTGCTTCCACTTGCTGTGACCGGCCATTTTTCCTGAGAGACGGAGTGGTCAGTAATATAGGACTGCGGGGACGGCGTTAACCACAGATGACACAGATGGGCACAGATGACTGCAGCGGTGGGGACTGCAACGGCGGGACTGCAACGGTGGTGACTGCAACGGCGGGACTGCAACGGTGGTGACTGCAACGGTGGGGCTGCCACGGGCGTCGAATGGCTGCGTTTGTAGTTGCAGTTAACCCTTTTTTTATTTTTGGACAACGGACGCGCACGTTCGTCGTCGGTGCGGATGCTGCGCCCTTCATCTGTGTCATCTGTGCCCATCTGTGCCATCTGTGGTAACCGCCCTGCACCCCAAAGTCTCACCGCGCCGTGATCATCTCAACCTGAAACTCGCTCGAATCGTGAGCCAGCTCATCCACCAGCTCCCGCATCTCGGCAAATGCGGCCTCGTCGAGTTGTGGCGCGGCTTGCATCAGCAGCTGGGCAAGGCATTGCGCGACGGCAACACCGTTTGCGGATCCCGATGCGTCGATGGTCGCACCGGTGGCGAGGCGGATCTGCCCGGGAACCGACATTGATGCAAGCCAGGCCCTTGCTGCCAACGCACGTGACTTGAGCACCGCCGGCGCCAAAGCGGCATCGGAGCAGAGACCGGCCCCCGTTCTGCACGCGACGAAGCACGCCATGATCACCTCGCGGTTTCCACCGAGAGGGGTACGTCCTGCCTGCAGCGCCAGCGCGCGGAACCGGAAGCGGGCTGATGCAAGGGCGTACGGTGGCTGGTTACCGGTCACGCCCGCAATCTAGGCATTGCAGAGGCACCCGGCTACATTCTGCACACCAATGGCACAAGTCCCCAAATCCATTCTATGGGTTGACGACGAAGGCGAGCTCCTCGAGTCTCACCGCATCTTTCTTCGGTCCAAGGGCTATGAAGTCGAATGGGCCAGCAACGCCGACGATGCCGTCGAGATGCTGCGCCGGCGCTCGTTCGACATCATGCTTCTCGACGAGCAGATGCCCGGCAAGCGCGGCCTCGAGGCATACCGGGATTTCCGCGAGATCGCGCCGAATCTGCCGGTAGTGATGGTCACCAAGAGCGAAGAGGACACGACGCTCAAGGAGGCAATCGGCGCCAATATTCGCGATTATCTGGTGAAGCCGATCAATCCGCGCCAGGTGCTGAGCATCGTGACGCAGATTCTTGAAGGTCCGCGAATCAGGCAGCAGGCAATTGCGCGTCGCTTTGTCGAGAGATTCCGCGCCATCGAGCTGGAGCGCGACAAAAACCTCGACTGGCGGGGGTGGATCGATCGCTTCGACGAGTTGATGCGGTGGGATGTAGACCTTGCCTCGGCGGGCGAGACTGGCCTGTATGATTCGCTGCGCGGTTTGTATCCGGCCATGCATCGCGAATTCGCGGTGTACATGAAGACAGAGTACCCGGCGTGGCTCAAGAATCTCGAAGGCGACCGGCCCCCGCTCTCGATCGATGTGGTGAGTGAGTTCCTCCTCCCGATTCTTCAACGCGACCGGGCAGCCGTCTTCGTGGTTGTTGACTGCCTGCGGCTCGATCAGTGGCGGGTGCTCGAGCCTCTTCTCGCGCCCTTTTTCGATGTGGAAACGACGCATTATTTCGCGGTGCTGCCGACGGCGACGCCCTATTCGCGGAACTCGTTGTTCAGCGGGCTTTTTCCGGGGGAAATCGCCGCCCGGCTTCCGGACTGGTGGGGCAACGCCGACCGTGAAGACGAATCGCTGAACGCGCACGAGCGCGAATTGCTCGTAGCTCACCTCGCAGATATCACCGGCGGCCCCACTCCCGTTCGCTATCAGAAAATCTCCACCGCCGCCAACTCGGACGAGCTCGAGCGCCACCTCGGCACTGCTATCGGCAATGAAGGAGTAAGCGCTTTCGTCTTCAATTTTGTCGATCTGCTCACTCACGGGCGGAGTGAATCCCAGATCCTCTATGAAGTGGCGCGTGATGAGATCGCCCTCCGTCAGATCACCAGGCAGTGGTTTCAGAGATCTGCTCTTTTCAGCGTTCTCAAGGAAGCGTCGCGTCGCAAAATTTCCGTGTTGCTCACCACCGACCACGGATCGATTCACTGCAACTCCCCGGCGACGGTTTTTGCGAAGCGGGACGCGACCGCGAATCTGCGTTACAAGTTCGGGGAAGATCTGCGGGCGGAAAGGCCGGATCAGGCGCTGCTGTTCACCTGCGAGGACGACTTGCGACTTCCGCGTCGTGGGGCCGGTGGCAATACGCTCCTCGCTACCAACGACTGCTTTTTCGTCTATCCGACCAAGCTGCGCGAGTACCAGAGCCGCTATCGGGGGTCGTTCCTCCATGGCGGAGTGTCACCCGAGGAAGTGATTCTCCCGCTCGCGCTGCTGACTCCCCGGACTTAGGTGTCGCTTTACGGGCGGCTGCTGCCATTCGTCCGTCCTCACGGGTGGCGGATGGCCGGCGCGATCGCCGGCAACATCGGCGCTGCGGTGCTCGACGCATTCTCGCTCGCGCTGCTGATCCCGTTCCTCAACACGCTGTTCGATCAGCCGCCAATCGGCGTGGGTGGCGGCGGACTTTCTGCCCTGCTCCGATCCACAGTCGGCGTTCTGCTCGACCCGGCAGATCGTATGGGATCCCTTAGAAATGTGATCCTGATCGTGCTGGGCGTGGTGCTCCTCAAGAATCTTCTCGTCTGGGTGAGCGGCCAGCTTGGAGCAAGCCTTCAGGAATTCGTGACGCGGGATCTTCGCAATGCGCTTTACCGTCATATCGCGCATTTGCCGCTGAGTTACTTCCAGCGCACGAAAACGGGGCAGATCCTCTCCCGCGTCATTACCGATACGGCCGAGACGCGGCTGGTTCTCACGCAGCTGGTAACGTCATCGCTTCAGAATGGCGCACTTGTTCTGAGCTACGTCGTCTTCCTCTTCCTCATATCGTGGCGGATGACACTGATGGCGCTCATCGTGGTGCCACTCCTGGGAGCCGTTCTCCAGCCAATCCTCCGAAAACTGCGAAAGGGCAACCGGCGTCGCGGCAATCAGCACGGTGAGATGACGAGCGTCGTGCAGGAAACGGTAAGCGGCATCCGCCTCGTGAAGTCGTCGGGCGCAGAGAGGCATGAGCAGCAAAGGTTCAGCGAGGCAAGCAACCGTTACGCGGCAAGTACTGTGCGGCTTACCCGGCTGTCGTTTCTCGCATCGCCGGTGACCGAAATCGTGGGGACGACGATCGCGGTACTTGTCCTCTGGTACGGCGCGCGGCAGGTACTCGTGGAGCGGTCGATGTCGGGGGGTGACCTCATCGCGTTTCTGCTTTACGCGCTTCGCCTGTTGCAGCCGCTGAAACAGCTGTCGCAGATGCCCACCACTGCACAATCGTCGCTCGCCGCCGCGGAGCGGCTGTTCGAGATACTCGACTCTCCATCGGAGGAGCAGACCGATACCGGCACGCGCAATACGGCATCGTTCGAGCGTGAAATCAGATTCGACGACGTCACGTTTGCCTACGATGACAAGCCAGTGTTGTCCGGCATCAGTTTCACCGCCGGAAAAGGCGATATCATAGCGCTCGTTGGGCCCAGTGGAGCGGGCAAGTCAACACTTGTTGATCTCCTGCCGCGTTTTTATGAAGTGACATCCGGCCGAATTCTCATCGACGGGGTCGACGTGCGGGACATACGCCTTCCCGCGCTCCGTTCACTTACGGGAATTGTCAGCCAGGACACTGTTCTGTTCAACGACACTGTGCGTGGCAATATTGCCTACGGGGCCAGCGCGACTTATGCAGCGGATCAGATCGAAGCCGCGGCACGCGCGGCGAACGCGCACGAGTTCATTGTCGGCCTTCCGGACGGTTACGACACGCTGCTGGGCGAGAGAGGCACCCGGCTTTCCGGCGGCCAGCGGCAGCGTCTGGCGATTGCGCGGGCCTTGCTCAGTGATCCGCCAATCCTCATTCTGGACGAGGCAACATCGGCTCTCGATACTGAATCCGAGCGCCTGGTTCAGGAAGCACTGGATAGATTGTTGCGCGGGAGGACGGTGCTTGTAATCGCGCACCGGCTCTCAACGATCGTGCACGCGGGCCAGATTCTGGTTCTTGAACGCGGTGAGATCGTCGAGCGCGGCACACACGCAGAGCTTCTTGCGGCGCCGGGCGCATATCATCGTCTCTATTCGATGCAGTTCGGGACTACAGCCAGGGTGAATGACTCCATGATTTCGTCGGTGGTATAAGTGCGCATTCTCTTCATGCATTGTGCCCGGGAATGGTCAGGCACGGCCCGCGCGTTCGCGATCGCGGCGCGCGGACTAGCCGCGCGCGGTTACAACGTGACTTTCCTCGCTGAGCCCGACAGCGTCGTCGAGCAATCAGCATCGCGCATTGCATCGGTTGCATCACGCCTCGGCGGCGATGACCCGGTGGCGCTCAAGGATGTCGCTCCATTCGACGTCGTGCA
The DNA here is from genome assembly GCA_037721215.1 of Gemmatimonadaceae bacterium. Classification (NCBI taxonomy): domain Bacteria; kingdom Pseudomonadati; phylum Gemmatimonadota; class Gemmatimonadia; order Gemmatimonadales; family Gemmatimonadaceae; species Gemmatimonadaceae bacterium. The sequence goes on along the minus strand of JBBJNV010000031.1, from coordinate 21,474 downwards.
ATTTTCCTGCGACGGGTTGTGGCTTGGCGCGGCGTTTCGGCTGCGTCGTACGTTCAGACGGTGGGACACCGATGTGGTGTTCGTGCACACTGAACGGGAGCACTTGATAGCGGCAACGGCGTGCTGGCTGGGCCGCAGCGGTACAATCGTCCGGCGCACCCCGGCAAGCTGCCCTCTGATGATGCGCGGTGAGGGAAAGCTCGGGTCATGGCTCAGGAAAACCACGTACCTCTTCTCGAGCGAAGGTGACGCGCGTCTCGCCTCATTGCCACGTCGGGCAGCCAAGCCAACTATCGCCCTCCTTGGCGTCGACGTATCACGCTATCCGAACCGTACGACTTCGCCGGCGCCATCGATTGGTGAACCCGCCGGACTGCGTTACATCATCTGTGTCTATGACCCGACTTCCCGCGGCAGGGCAGCCACGGCAATCCGCACAGTGTCGATGCTTTCCCCCCGGCATCCGTATCTGCGACTGATAATCTTTGGAGCGGGCTCGGATAGCGAAGATCTCCGGATGCAGGCGGCCGCTCTTGGAGTGATGGACCTTGTGAGTTTTCTCGGTGAGCGCGACGACCATCTGACGCTCATGCGCGACGCTGAGCTCGGGTGGGTTGTCGCTGAAGCGGACACGGCAGCCTACGGTATACTCGACCTGATGGCGCTTGGTATACCCGTCATCGCCGCCGAGGGTGGGATTGCCGACACTTACGTGGCCAATCTGATCAGCGGCGCGCTCGTGCCGCCGGAGGATGCGGCAACCACGGCGGCCACCGTCGTGACGCTCCTCACCAGCGACGATCAACGCCTGGGAATGGGAGCGGCGGCGCGAGCCCGGGTGGGGCGCGAGTTTCCCGAAACGGCAATGATCGACGGGTTCGAGAGCGCCATCAGTTCTGCGAGCGGGCGCTCTCGGAAAAAGGGGTGACAGAGGGACGCCCTGCGACAGCAAGGCGGATACTCCTCATCGGCAGCGACAATCCATGGCGCATGGAAAGTGCGGTCGAACGTGCATTTCAACGCGCCGGTCACACCACACTTCTGATCGACGACAGGCGCACGAAACGCGTCGTCGGCCGCCGCCTTACGCAGCGATTGGCGCTCAGACATGCGAAACGCTTTAAACCGGATTTCGTTTTCCTCTCCAAGTGTCTTGCTCTGGATCCGGAAACGGTCGGAGCGATAATCAACGGCGTGCAGAACGTGATGTGGTACCACGATCCGCAGTGGTACCGCGATCTGGACCGAATGGACGTCGCGCACATCGCCACCATTGGCCGCCTGGCGACAACTTTTTTTGTCACTGGATTTGACGATGAGTGGCGGGCAAACGGTCTGCCGGCACTCTACCTTCCGGCGGCGGGGGACAGTCGCATCGGCGCCGAACCAATGGATCGCAGGTTTGCGTCGGACGTTGCTTTTATCGGCACCGGATATGATCCCGAACGTGGACGGTTGCTGCTCGCCGTCGCGCGCAAGCACGACGTTCGCGTGTGGGGTCTGGGCTGGGATGCATGGAAGGAGCCGCTCCGGTGGGAAGGACGCCCCGTAGAGGGTCGGGATTTTGCGCGCGTCTGCTCGAGCGCATCGATCATGCTCGGTATCAACCCCGCCCGTGCCGCGGGTGGAACAACGTACACTTCGGATCGTACGTGGATGGTAATGCTTGCCGGGGCATTTTATCTGGGACAGAAGACGCCTGGCGTGGCCGCCATGCTGAAGGATGGTGAGCACTGCGCGTGGTATGACGGTGACGAGTCGTGCATCGAGAAATGCACATGGTATCTCGCGCATCCGGACGAGCGGATTCGAATCAGGACCGAAGGCGAGCAGTTTGTCAGGGCCCATCACACATATGATCAGCGAATCGCGAATCTGCTGGAGAATCGCGCGTTCGTGAATCCGCTGGCGGCTCGTTGAAGCATCTTTTCGTCACCCAGGACTACGGCCCGGATCTCGGTGGCATGGCCCGGCGGCACGTGGAGCTATGCCGTCGGTTTTCCGACCAGGAAAACACAATGGCGGTTTCGACGGTGGCAAACCGGGGCTCCGAGGTTTTTGATGCGCGCGAGCCCTGCGAGATCCATCGCCAGTCTTTTTCCTTCAGAGATGCAAAACGGTTTACCAACCAGATACGGTGGTCGCGGTGGCTGAATCGGTACTGCCGCAACCGCGTCGGCGTCATTCACTGCGGCAATATCAGGCCGGTGGGCTACGCCGTTCAGGGGACGCACCGCCGACTCGGCATTCCGTATCTGGTCTATGTAAACGGTGGTGACCTGCTGCGCGAGCTGAAGAAGGTCAAGGCAAGCAGACTCAAGCGAGCGGGCGCGGCGCGAATCCTCGGTCAGGCGTCCGGAATCGTTGCAACATCCAGATGGGTTGGCGAGCTCACGGGCGAGGTGATGGCAGCCGCCGGGATAAAGGAGATGCCACCCGTCGTCGCTCTGGATCTGGGAACGGACCCCGCTGTGTTCAACCCCTCACGCAACTCGGGCAAGCTTCGCGCGCGCTGGAGAGTGGGCGATGCTCCGCTCATCGTCACCGTCGCCCGGCTGGTTCCGCACAAGGGTCAGGACGTAGGGATTCGTGCATTGTCTGCGTTGCGGTCCGAATTTCCCGAGTTGCGGTATGTCATTGTTGGTGAGGGAGAGGCCGAGGGCGGCCTGCGCGACCTCGCGCGCGAGCTGGCGGTATCGGACAGGGTGATTTTCGCGGGAGCAATGCGCGATGACGAGCTGCCCGAAGCGTATGCCACATCCAGTGTTTATCTGGGCGCTTCGCGCGTTGACAAGGGCATCAATGCCGAGGGTTTCGGTATATCGTTTCTCGAAGCGTCGGCGTCGGGATTACCCGTCGTCGCGGGTGACTCGGGGGGAGTACGGTCCGCCGTGCGCGACGGAGAGACGGGAGTGGTCGTTCCGCCAACCGACGTCGAGGCCATGACGAATGCACTCGGACGCTATTTGCGCGACGAGTCGCTGCGCCGGCTCACGGGGGCTGCCGGGCGGAAGGCGGTGGAGAGACACTACAACTGGGACCGCGTCGCCCGGGACACCCGCGAGTTCACGCGGTCGGTGGTCAAGCCCCCCGTGGCCGAGTGAAGGCAACTCTGTCTCACCGCGCAGAGTATTTCGCTCTGCGAGCATTGATCCGGGCGGTCGGAACGATGAGCTGGGAAAGCGCCTGCGGAGTGGGAGCAAGGCTGGGTGCGATGGGTTACCGGCCCTTCGGAATTCGCAGGCACGTGGCCGAGCGGCAGATCGCTGCCGCCTTTCCCGAGAAATCCGCGGACGATGTACAGCGGCTCGCGCGATCGTCGTTCGAGCATCTCGGGCGTTCGACAATCGAGACCGCTTTACTCCCGTCCCTTGGAGAACGAGGTGTGCTCGAGCTGGTCGATCAGGTAGATGGATGGGAGCACATGCAATCGGCTGTCACCGCTGGAGCCGGAGTGGTCATCGTCGCCGGTCATCACGGCAACTGGGAACTACTCGGGGCGTGGCTCGCGGCGCGAGGCGTTCCAATCGACGTGATCGTCCGGGGAATGTCCAACAAACTGTTCGACGCGTATCTCAATGAGACGCGTCGAAAGCTTGGCATGACCGTAGTGCGTGACTCCGAGGCAGTCAAAAGGACGCCAAGGTCATTGCGTGCGGGGCGCGCGGTCGCATTTGTCGCCGATCAGGGTGTACTCGGACTGGCGTCGACCTTCGTCACATTCTTTGGGCGACCGGCAAAGACGCCCCGGGGCGCGGCGGTATTCGCCTTGCGTTTCAAGGCTCCTGTATTGTTTGTTGATGCACTCCGGCTGCCGAGCGGAAAATATCGGATCATCATCGAGCCCATTGCAGCCGAGACGACGGGCGACAGGGAGAAGGATGTCGATGCAATCGTGACCCGGTTCACGGAAGTTCTCGAGGGCTGGGTGAGGCAGGTGCCTGAGCAATATTTCTGGCAGCACAGGCGCTGGCGGCGACAACCGGCGGACACTCCTGCCGAACTGAGAGACCCAACGCTTGATGACTGATGACAACGGGGTGAGATAAAGTGCTCGATCCGGCGCAGCAGAGGCGTCTCTGGCGGGATAATCGCGCGCGGTTCGGAACGAGTGTCGTGGTGCTGATGTGCCTCGCGGCACTCGCGGCTCCGCTTATCGCTACGCACGATCCGCTGGTGATCGATCTCTCGAACTTTCTTGCAAAACCCTCTGGGGCCCACTGGCTCGGGACCGACATCCAGGGCCGGGATATATGGTCGCGGCTGGTATTCGGCGCGAGGGTGTCGCTTACTGTCGGCCTCATTTCTCAGGGCATCGCACTGCTGCTTGGCGTGACACTCGGGCTGCTGGCGGGGTATTATGGCCGTTGGGTAGACGAATTGGTGATGCGCCTTGCCGACGTGACGCTCGCGTTTCCGACATTGTTGCTGCTGATCGCGATGGTGGCAGCGTTCCAGCCCTCAATGGGCGTGGTGTTCGTGGTAATCGGTGTGGTGGGCTGGGCGGGTATGGCACGGCTCGTACGAGGGCAGGTGCTGGTGGTGCGGCAGCTCGAGTATGTGCAGGCAATCCGTGCACTCGGAGCGCGCGACATTAGAGTGATGCTGCAGCATGTTTTACCCAATGTCATCGCTCCGGTGGTGATTGCCGCGACCCTCGGCGTGGCCGGAGCGATCATGGCCGAAGCGGCGTTGTCATTTCTCGGGCTCGGAGTTCCACCTCCGACCCCGAGCTGGGGCTCGATGATAGCGGATGGGCGTGATCTCGATCAGCTGCGGCGCGCGCCCTGGACATCGGTAGTTCCCGGCGTCGCGATCGGCGCGGCGGTGCTGGGGTTCAATTTGCTGGGCGATGCGTTGCGGGATGCGCTCGATCCGAAGCAGCAGCGCAAGGCACCGCGGCAGGTACTGTGATCCACAAGGTGCGTGGGCTGTGCTATCTGCTGCCGGCGGCGCTGCTAGCCTGTGATGGGTCCGGAGCAACTCCCGCGCAGTCACAGAGTTCATCGCCGGCCGCCGCCCAGCGGATGCGGCTCGAAACGGTATCTGGGCGGTTCGACAGTCCGGTGCACCTCGCTTCGCCTCCGGGTGATCGGCGGTTGTTCGTCGTCGAGCAGGCGGGGCGCATTCGGATCGTCAGTAATGGCACGATGTTGCGGACTCCTTTTCTCGATATTTCTTCACGCGTGAAGAGTGGAGGCGAACAGGGGCTGTTGAGCGTAGCGTTTCACCCGCAGTATCGCGCCAACGGCTACTTCTTCGTCAATTTCACCGATCTCAAGGGGGACACCCACGTCGAGCGGTTCAGGGTTTCCTCGAATCCGGATCTCGCCGATTTGGGGTCTGCGCGTCGGGTTCTGAAGATCGACCAGCCGTACTCCAACCACAACGGCGGCCTCATCATGTTCGGGCCCGATGGCATGCTGTACATCGGAATGGGTGACGGTGGCTCGGGTGGCGATCCGCATCGCCACGGCCAGGACCCGCGTTCGCTGCTTGGGAAGATGCTCAGAATAAATGTCAGCGGCGCTGAGCCATACACCATCCCCAGAGGGAATCCGTTCGCGAATGCACAAGGGGGCCGTCCCGAGATATGGGCGACGGGAGTGCGCAACCCGTGGCGTTTCGCGTTCGATCGCACCAGCGGAATGCTGTTTATCGCCGACGTCGGGCAGAACAAATTCGAGGAAATCAACGCGGTACCCTCGAGCCGGGCGGGCGTGAATTACGGCTGGAACATCATGGAGGGAACCGACTGCTACGGTACTGGCAGCTGCAGCCGGACGCGGTTACAACTTCCGGTGCATGAGTATCGTCACTCAGGCGGCGCATGCTCGGTAACAGGTGGCTTTGTCTACCGGGGCGCCAAAGTGCCTGCGTTCGCGGGACATTATTTTTATTCGGACTACTGTGCGGGCTGGCTAAGGAGCTTCAGACTGGCAAATGGCTCAGCGAGCGATCATCGGCAGTGGAAGATCGACGGGATCGGTAACATCACGTCGTTCGGAGAGGACGGCCTTGGAGAACTGTATATCGTTTCCCAGAACGGACGGGTGTACCGGATGGGATTAGGGGACGGTTAAGCAAACCCGCACCTGGCGCTTCCATATTTCTTGCAACGCTGCACCTATCCAGTAGTGTCAAACCATCAAATAATCAGAGGAAACCAGATGAGCAATCGTCGGTTGTCACTTCTCGGCAGAGCGGTTCCTGTGCTGGCGCTGCTGACTGTCGTCGTTCCGGGGGCGTTGTCATCGCAGGCAGTATCCGGTTTCAGGATACCGGTGGAGTATCACAAACTTCCGAACGGTCTCAGGGTTGTCCTGTCTCCCGATCGCACTGCTCCTACCGCCACCATTGCGGCGTACTACGGAGTCGGACTTCGTAACGAGCCGCGCAATCGCACCGGGTTCGCACACCTGTTCGAGCACATGATGTTTCAGGGCTCGTCAAATCTGGGCAAGAACGAGTTCATCAATCTCGTTCAGTCCAACGGCGGCACGCTGAATGGATCCACGCGTTTCGATTACACGAATTACTTCGAGATAGTGCCGGCGCACACTTTGAGGACGATGCTGTGGGCCGAGGCAGACAGAATGCGCGGGTTGGCGATCGACCAGGCAATGCTCACCAACCAGCAAGGGGTGGTAAAGAGCGAGGTCCGTGTGAACGTGCTCAACCAGCCGTATGGTGGTTTTCCGTGGCTCGACCTGCCTCAGCACGCGAACACCAACTGGTACAACTCTCACAATTTCTATGGGGATCTGGCGGAGCTCGACGCCGCCACGCTCGAGGATGTGCGGGCGTTTCACAAGACGTTCTATGCGCCCAACAATGCGGTCGTTGTGGTGGTTGGAGACTTCCAGTCGGCCGAGGCAATGGGGATGATTCGCGAATACTTCGGGAATATTCCGTCCGCGCCTCAGCCGGCCAAGCCAGACCTGACTGAGCCGCGGCAGGTGAAGGAAAAGCGCGTATCGAAGCCGGACGACAAGGCGAACCGTCCTGCGCTCGCGTTCGCCTATCACATGCCCGATCGCAACACACCGGAATTCTATGCAATGGGCTTGATCGACCAGCTTCTGCTGCAGGGCAACGACGCGCTGCTGCGTCAGGCGCTCGTTCAGAAAAGCGGGCTCACCGGTTCAGTCACCGGCGGCATCAACCTGCTCGGCAACATGTTCAACTACAGCGGGCCGATGCTCTGGACAGTTTCTCTCTTCCATGACAAGAACGTCACTGCCGAACGCATTCTGGCGGCGTCCGATTCAGTCGTGGAGCGGCTGCGGAGTACGCTGGTCGATCAGGCAACGCTGGACAGGGCGAGAATCAAGCTCAGGTCGGGCTTTTACGATGTGATGAATTCCGGCTTCGGTCGCGCGGATCTGCTCGCATCGTTTGCGCTTTTCGACGACGATCCGAGCCGCATCAACAACATCGAGTCTGAATTCCGAAAAGTGACTCCAGCAATCCTGCGCAGAACCGCCGCCGAGTACCTGCGGCCGACGAATCGCACTGTGCTCTCCATTGAACCCAAGGCGGCGCCATGACATCGACATCGAATGCGGCAGTTCGCGGCCTGCTTGTTGCGGCGTGCTTTTCACTCGCTGCTCCGGTTGGCATGCAGGCGCAAAAACAAACGCCGCCCGCTCCCGGAACACCGCGGAATTTCACGCTGCCTGCCACGCAGAGCTTCACTCTTCCGAACGGACTGAAGGTGACCCTCATTCCGTATGGAACCGTGCCCAAGACATGGATGCAGCTGGTAGTTCGAAGCGGCAACGCGAACGAAAGCGCGAATCAGGTGTGGCTGGCGGATATTACCGGCGATCTGATGCAGGAGGGCACGACGACCCGGAGCGCGCAGGAGGTTGCCAGTGCCGCGGCAGGAATGGGAGGCAGCGTCAACATTGGCGTCGGTGCGGACGAAACGACGATTTCCGGCAATTCACTTTCGGAAGTCAGTCCGCGGATGGTCAGCCTGATCGCCGACGTGGCGCGAAATCCTCGATTGCCCGCATCGGAGCTTGCCCGGCTCAAGACGAATCGTCTCCGAACACTGGCGCAATCGAAGGTGCAACCGTCGTCGCTCGCGCTCGAGAAATTCCGGGGAGTGCTTTACGGCGATCACGCTTACGGCCGCATATTTCCAACAGAAGCAATGATCAACTCCTTCACGGTCGAGCAGGCGCGAAGTTTTTACACGGCGAACTTCGGCGCCGGGCGGGCCCATCTGTATGTCGCCGGAAAGTTTGACGCGCAGACAACCGAAGCAGCCGTTCGCTCGGCGTTCAGCGGATGGGCGCGCGGTACACCCGCGCCCGACAACATCCCCAAGCCGGCGTCGCGCCGGTCGATCCATCTCATTGACCGGCCGGGCGCGGTACAATCGACGTTGATCCTTGGCCTGCCCGTGCTCGATCCATCGAACCCCGACTATCCGGCGCTAACCGTCGCGAACGCGCTGCTCGGAGGTTCCTTTGGATCTCGCATCACGCGTAACATCCGCGAGAACAAGGGCTACACGTATTCACCATTCAGCTCGGTGTCGACTCGCTATCGCGACGGGTACTGGACGCAACAGGCCGACGTCACCACCGACGTAACGGGTGCATCGCTGAAGGAAATATTCCTCGAGGTCGATCGGCTGCGCAGCGAGGCTCCTTCGGTCGAGGAGCTACGCGGCATTCAGAATTACATCGCCGGCATATTTGTGCTGCAGAATTCAAGTCCATCGGGCATCATCGGCCAGCTCCGCTTCCTGAACCTCCACGGGCTCGAGCGAGACTATCTGGCGAATCTGGTTCGACGAGTGCATGCTGTGACGCCGGCCGAGGTGATGCGCATCGCGAGGACCTACATCCGGCCGGATCAGATGACGATTGTAGTCGTCGGTGACAAAGCGAAGGTGGCATCGCAGCTGGTGCCGTACGGTCTTACGCTGGAGTAATCGGAGGCGGAGCAAGGATCAAACTCAACCTGCGCCGTTCGCCAATCAGCCGGGAATCGCGTTGCTCCCGGCTGGCCGTCGACGTGAGCGCCTGGCCGCGTGGCTGGTTGACGATCTGGTGTCGCGCTTCGAGGATCGCATCCTTGATATCGATCGGCGGGTAGCCATGCACTGGGGAGTGGTCGCGGCCCGGTGTGAGGCAGCGGGCGTAAGCATGGCCACCATCGATGTCTTTCTTGCTGCGACCGCCGACGTCCACGGCATGACCCTCGTGACGCGCAACACGAGAGACTTCCGACGAGCCGGGATTTCAGTGCTCGATCCGTGGAGAGTTGATGACAGCCATGTCTGACGCGTCGAAGGTTACTTCGTCATTGATTCCTTCCGATCAACCATGATGCCGCTGTTTGATCAACCCGAAATCGCGCGCACCCTTCTTGAGAAGGTAGTAACCGCCCTCGAGTGAGTCTCCAATCGCATCACCCGCCGTAACGCGCCGCCCATTCACCGAGGCGCCACCCTGATCGACCAGCCGGCGCGCCGCGCCCTTTGACGCAACGAGGCCCAACTCCACCAGTCCGTCGATCACACTCGCAATCTCATTCACCTCGACGAACGGCACCTCACGGCTCAACGCCTCGAGTGCGTGCACAGACAGCGACGCCGGATCACCTTTCGCGAACAACAGCCGCGAGACATCCTCCGCAACTTGCGCCGCGTCTCTACCGTGGACTCGTGTAGTGACTTCACGCGCCAGGGACTGCTGCGCCGCACGCTCCTGCGGTCGATCGGCGACGCCACTCTCCAGATCTTCGATTTCAGCGCGTGAAAGCAGCGTGAAATACCGCAGGTATCGCCCCGCGTCGCGGTCGTCGATGTTCACCCAGAACTGGTAGAACTGATACGGCGACGTTCGCTCCGGGTCGAGCCACACGTTACCAGCCTCGGTTTTCCCGAACTTTGTGCCGCCAGCGTTCGTCACCAGCGGAAACGTCAGCGCATGAGCCTCGCCGCCCTCCGTTCTGCGGATCAGCTCGAGGCCCGCGGTGATGTTGCCCCACTGGTCGCTCCCGCCAACCTGCAGTGTCACACCGTCGCGGAGAAAGAGCTCGCGGTAATCGTACGCCTGCAGCAGCATGTACGAGAACTCGGTGTACGAGATGCCGGAGTCCATCCGCATCTGAACGGACTCCTTCGCCATCATGTAATTGATGGTGAAATGCTTGCCGATGTCGCGCATGAACTCGATCGCGCCCAAAGGTCTGAGCCAGTCGGCATTGTTTCGCATCTCTGCGCCGCCGGGACCGTCGAAATCGAGAAAATGCTCGAGCTGGTTCCTGAGTCCTCGTGAGTTTTCTTCAATCGTCTCGACGGTATTCAGCAACCGCTCGGCGGTCTTCCCGCTCGGGTCGCCTATCATTCCCGTGCCGCCACCTACCACGGCAAACGGTTTATGACCCGCCCGCTGCAGATGCATCAGTCCCATCACCGGAATGAGGCTGCCCACGTGCAGGCTCGATGCAGTAGGATCAAAACCGCAGTACGCCGAGACACGTCCACGGCTGAGCGCCGCGTGCAATCCGTCGGTACTCTGGTGGAGCAGCCCGCGCCACGCGAGCTCGTCGAGCACTGGCGACGTTTCAGTCATGCCCCAACCTGGTCGAATCGGAATTCTGGGGTGGCATCGCTCTCCCGTATATCACCGACTTCACATGAACCGATTGAACGACGTCGGGCATCCATTTGCCGTTTTCAATCTCTCTTCCGCACCAACCGGCGGAGCTCCCCATCGCGTGCGCCGAGGCGCCCGCAAGGCCGGCAACCGCCAGCGCCGCCGACAGAAGTCGAACACCCGGATTGAATTGATGGTACATAAAGGTGACGATACGGACGCGACCGTCGTAATTCAATGATAGGGACCATCACCGAACCGTGGACGCCCGGTCGCTCTGTGTTCCGGGGCGCCCTTTCGCGCCTGACATTACCTTTTGAAATCAATGGTCACACGCAAGAACACCTTCCGCCGCCGGCACCCTACCCTCATTCGGGTTCTACTGCTGCTATTCACGTTCGGCGCAGCGACATCAGCTGGCCTCGCGTATGGCGGCTGGGCACTCGTCTGCCGCGGCGGCCAGTGTCCGCCGGTGGAGGAGCTGAACGACTACACTCCCCGCCAGACCTCAAAGCTCTACGCCGCTGACGGCCGCTTTATCGCCGAGCTCGGCAATGAGCGCCGTACACTCGTCAAGATCGACGAGATTCCGGACAAGGTCACCCAGGCGTTCGTCATCACCGAGGACAAGCGCTTCTGGGCCCACGCCGGCATCGACTGGCGCCGGGTGTTTGGCGCCCTGGCCCGCGATATCATCGCGATGCGATGGGACGAAGGTTTCTCGACGATCACGATGCAGCTCGCACGCAACGTTTTTCCGGAGCGAATTTCCCGCGAGAAGACCCTGGTGCGAAAGCTTCGCGAAGCGAAGGTCGCGCGCGGCATTGAAAACAAGTACGAGAAGAACAAGATCCTCGAGCTTTACCTGAATCAGATCTCCCTCGGCAACGGAGCGTTTGGAGTCGAGACAGCGTCGCAGCGGTACTTTGGGAAATCGGTCCGTGATCTCAACCTCGCCGAAGCGGCGACACTGGCCGCGCTTCCGAAGGCTCCTGAGCGATATAACCCGCGGAAGCACCCCGAGCGCGCCATCAAACGCCGCAATCTGGTGATCGAGCTGATGCGGCGAAATGGCGTCATCACGGATGCCGAAGCGAGCGGTGCCAAAGCGTTTCCGCTGCAACTCGCCAGCAAGACTGAGTCCGGTGACACCGCACCGTATTTCGTGGAGTGGGTGCGGCAGCAGCTGGACGACCAGTACGGTCGCCAGCTTTACGAGCAGGGGCTCAAGATCTACACGACGCTCGACCTCGACATGCAGCTCGCCGCCGAGCGCGCGCTCGAGGGGCAGATAAAGCGGATTGAAGCCGGACGATACGGGCGCTTCCCGCACGAAAGCTACGAGCGTTACATCGCGCGCAGCCTCGCGGGCACTGAGCCTGGCACCAATTCCCCCTACCTGCAGGGCGCCTTCGTTGCGATGGACCCTCGCAACGGAGCCATTCGCGCAATGGTCGGCGGTCGTGACTTCTACGACTCCCGGTTCAACAGAGCTACCCAGGCATTGCGGCAGCCAGGTTCGGCGTTCAAGCCAATCGTCTATGCCGCCGCTGTTCAGAACGGGCGTCCACCTTCGTATATCGTGGATGATTCGCCGCTCGAAGTCGATCAGGGTACTGGCAAGCCCTGGACGCCAAAGAATTACGATGGCCGTTTTGCCGGGCCACTGACGATGAGAAACGGTCTTTACGATTCGCGAAATATCGTTGCGATCCGCACCGGCATGGAACTCGGCGAGCGAACGATAATCAACGAAGCCCGCAACTTTGGAATCACGACGGCCATTCCGCCGTATCCATCGATATTTATCGGATCAGCGGACGTCTACCCGCTTGAAATGGTTGCAGCCTATGGTCCGTTTGCAAACCAGGGTATTCGGGCCGCCCCCAATTCGATTGTCCGTGTCGAAAACGCGCGTCAGGAAGTCCTGTCCCATCAGACGCCGGGCCGCACCCAGGTACTGTCGCCGGAAGAGTCATGGTTGATGGTCGACATGATGAAGGACGTCATCCGTCGCGGCACGGCTGCAAGCGTCTGGGGTGCGGGTTTCCGCCTGCCGGCGGGAGGCAAAACGGGGACTACCAACGACGGCACCAATGTCTGGTTCATCGGCTACACGGCAGATCTCGTGGCCGGAGTTTGGATGGGGTTCGACCGTCCCAAACAGATCATGCGCGATGCTCAGGGCGGAAGGCTTGCGGCTCCCGCGTGGACGACTTTCATGTCCGAGGTTTACCGCCGCAAGCCCGCGCCACCGGACTGGCCACGTCCAACGTCACTCATCATTCGCGAAATCGACGTAACTACCGGCCTGCTTCAGACGCCCTACTGTCCTCGCGAAAAACTGCGCGCCGAATTCTACATCCCTGGCACTGAGCCGACGCGTGAGTGCGACCAGCACACGGCGTTCACAGTGCCTTTGTACGATAGCGTGAGCGGGGGTATGCAACCGCCTGCCGATCCGAATGTGGCTCCTCCTCTCCCTCCCCCGGCACCGCCAACCAGTACCGGTACCCGTGTGATTCCAGGCGCAGCGCCGACTCCGCGGCGTTTCAATCTGCCGCCCGATACGAACAGAATCAGGCTCAGGCTCGATAGCACTCTGGCACCGCCGCCGTCTTGAAACGGTACCGCGCGCGCTGGGTTGTTCCGGTAACCCGGCCGCCGATCGAGAATGGATGTGTCTCTGTCGCGCCGGATGGCAACATCGCGTACGTGGGTTCCACCAGCGCTGCACCGCCGGGCGACGATCATGACCTGGGTGACTGCGTTCTCATGCCCGGAATCATCAACGCGCATACGCATCTCGAGCTCACATCGATGCGCGGTTTCCTGGAGGATCTCTGCTTCAATGACTGGATCGACAAGCTTCGAAGCAGCCGCAAGGAAGCCCTCACGGACGAGATGCTGCTCGACTCGGCGAGATTCGGAATAGTCGAAGGCCTGCACGCCGGAATCACGACCTATGCCGACACCTGTTCGACCGGTCTGGTAATGCAGGCAATGATCGAAATGGGTGTGCGCGGCATCATGTATCAGGAAACCTTCGGTTCCGCGCCCGAACAATGCGAAGATTCCATGAATGTCCTGCGTGCCGCGATTGCACGGCTGTTGCCACTGCAGACGGGTCTCGTCCGGCTCGGTGTCTCGCCGCACGCGCCGTACACAATCTCCGATTCTCTTTACGCAGCCTCCGCAGACCTTGCGCGGGAAGCAGGGCTGCCGATGGGATTACACATCGCCGAGAGCGTGTCGGAGCAGCAGATCGTCTGCGATGCTGCCGGACCGTTTGCGGATGAATGGAGACTGCGCGGCCTCGATGTGCTCCCTCGCGCGCGAACGCCGGTGGCATTGCTCGAGGCGACGGGGTGCCTCTCGATTACGACACTCCTGATCCACTGCGTGCAGCTCGACTCCGAAGATATCGAAACCATTCGCCGCCATGGCTGCTCGGTGGCACACTGTCCGGCGTCGAACGCGAAGTTCGGGCATGGTATTGCACCGGTAGCCGATCTTCTTGCCAAGGGTGTGACCGTTGGGTTGGGGTCCGATTCGGTGGCAAGCAACAACCGCATGGATATCCTCGAAGAAGCACGGCTCGCGATTCTGTTCCAACGCGCGTTGAAGCGCACTGAACGCGCGCTCACGGCGCAGCAGGCACTGGAGCTTGCAACGATCGGCGGCGCGCGCGCTCTGGGCATCGACGACAAGGTGGGTTCGCTGGAAGTGGGGAAGGAAGCAGATCTCGCCGCGTTCCCGCTCTCCGCGGCGCGCGCAACACCAGTCGGCGACATCGTTGCCGCAATTCTTTTCGCAGTTGCCGGCACCCCTGCGCAGTTTGTTGCGGTAAGGGGAGAACCGCGCATCGTCGATGGCGGGCTGGTGCTACCCGATCCCGCTCTTGTGCAACGCGTGGTTGCATCCGCCAACGCGTTGGCGGCATGGGAGCGCACAGGCACCTGGCGTTCAGCCACTTCTATCGATGTGGGTGCCACTGACGTCGGTCCCGCAATGCCACTGACGTCGGTGCCGCAATGAACGGCGCGGAAAGTCAGCAGTCGTCGCCGGCAAAGACCTGGCGATAAGTTGCGGGTTCCACACGCTCTCGTAATTTCCTTGACAACTTCAACACGAACAGGGACGACTGATGGCCCGGGCTGACAATCATCACAGGATCTGGCGCGACGGACAGCTCGTGGACTGGGAGGACGCGACCATTCATGTGATGAGTCACGTCGTGCACTACGGTTCGAGTGTGTTCGAGGGCGTGCGGTGCTACGCGACACCGTCCGGGCCGGCGATTTTCCGCATCGGAGATCACATGCGGCGATTCGCAGATTCCTGCCGCATTTATCGCATGCCTCTCGAGTACTCGCAGGACCAGCTGGTGCAGGCGTGCATCGATACGGTTTCGGAAAATGATCTGCCGCACTGCTACCTTCGGCCTGTGGCGCTACGAACCGGCGAGCAGATGGGAGTGCTTCCGAATGACACACCGCTCGAGGTATTCATAATTCCGTGGACATGGGGCCCATACCTCGGCAACGACGCGCTGTCCGAGGGGGTCGATGTTTGCGTGTCGAGCTGGCGCCGGCCTGCACCTGACACGTTCCCCACCATGGCAAAAGCCGGCGGGAACTATCTCAACTCTCAGTTGTCCAAGATGGAGGCCCGCCTCGACAATTATTCGGAAGGAATAATGCTCGATACGCTTGGCCTTGTCGCAGAGGGAAGTGGCGAGAACCTGTTTCTTGTTCGTGACGGGAAGCTGATCACGGCTCCGTTGTCGGCTGGTATCCTGAACGGCATCACTCGCGACTCGGTATCACGTATCGCGCGGGACATGGATCTCGAGGTCATTGAGCAGGTTATGCCGCGGGAGATGCTCTACATCGCGGATGAATTGTTCTTCACCGGAACGGCGGCCGAGATTACGCCGATTCGCTCTGTTGACCGTATTCCTGTGGGTACAGGCAGGCCGGGGCCGTTGACGCTCGCGATACAGGAACAGTACATGGGAATCGCCGAAGGAAAATTGCCTGATCGTTATGGCTGGCTGACGCATGTTCCGAGCGGGGCCAGCGCGGGTATTTAGAAAGAATCGGTGTATATTGCGCCGTCCCATTTACGGCGAACGGGGAGGACTGCTTGATCGTTGGCTGTCTCGCACTGAATGCGTCGTTTGAGCCATTGACAATGGTGCCTCTCAGACGTGCATTAAGGCTGGTTATCGACGGCAAGGCTGAGATCGTCGAAGCGGACCACGACAAGGTGGTTCGTTCCGAGCGACTCACCATGCCGCGGCCGGCGGTCATCCGGCTGATGCGATTCATCCATGTCCCGCGCCGCTTCCGTCGTCAGGTCACCAACACTTTTCTGTTCGCCCGCGATCGTTACCGGTGCCAGTACTGCGGCCGGATGCAGATGGAGTTCAAGCCGCGCGAGTCGCTGACGCGCGACCATCTCATTCCGCTGTCACGCGGCGGGAGCAACGAATGGACGAACGTTGTGACCGCCTGCAGTCCGTGCAATACCCGCAAGGCGAACAGCCTGCCAAGCGAAATTGGCATGCATCCGCTGCACGCTCCGGTAGAACCCCACTTCGTGCATTTGAGCTGGGCTGTCCGCCGGTTGACCCCAACCCAGGCGCGGTACATCCGCATGTTTTACGGCGAAGAAACGCTGCATCATCTCGAGGATCTTGAACACCGTGCTGGTGCGCAGGCCCGGAGTGGTCCCGAGAGAGCATCGTAGGCAGCGCAACTCGCGTCACGATGGTCGAAACGTTCCTGAGCGCGTCTCATACCGGCGCCTTTCGCCACCCAGCAGGCGAACGAAAACAGTCTTCACACCACGCGATACGGCGGTTCCCGGATTCTTCTGCCCGCGCACCGCGGGTTTGACCTCCCCCCGCAGCCAGCGTTCCACCTCGTCAAGCTCCGTCAGCGACAACATCTCCACATCGAGAACCAGGTTGTAGTAACTGCGCTGTCCGCGCCTGGGCAGCGAAATAGGCACTTTGAATGGCGCATCAAGCACAGCCTCGGCATCCGCAAAAGTCTGGAAGCTTCCGAGATAGCGCGTGGAGTTCCCTGTGATCCGGAAAATCTGGTACACTTTTGTCAATGCGTCATATCTCGCCACCACATCCCACTCTGCAGTAGCCTTGATATCGTCGAACCATCCGCCAGTGCTCCACCGTTCAACCTTGTAGTGAAGCCGGGCGGGGAATCCGTTATGCAGCAGATCGCGAAGCGCTCCGTCCGATACCAGCGCCGCCGACCTGACCCAAGGAGGCTCGGTTGCGAGTGCCTGCCGCTCGGGCAGCACAAGCTGCACCTGGGGTCGCTGAGCCTCAGCTGTCGCTGAAGCACTAATTGCAGTTGCAATGAGAATCAGCCGCCCGAGCGTGTGCACCAGTTAGAAGCGGTTGTTGATGCGAACAAAAAAATTGGCGGGTTCTTTTGAGGCCGATACCGCCTTTGCGACGTACAGCCCCGCAATTCCCAAGTCGATACCCAGCCCGATATCGGTGCGAAAAGTGTCGAATGAGGGGATGGTGCCGGTTGGATATCGGAGAGTTCCATCGCGCTCGCCAAGCAGCCAGCCACGTCCCGCGTCCGCGAACAGCACTCCTGAGGGTCTTACCCGGAATGCGGCTCCGCGCACGCGGATGCGATTCCTGTTGAACATGTCTATCAGTTCGGAATGGAGTTCCTGGCGGTACTCGACCTGGGCAAGTGCCACCCGTTCGCAGCGTGCAGGCCTGCCCGCCGGAAATTGCGGATCGGGGTTGCACTGCCCGACATCGGTGCCAAGCATCGTCCGACGGAAATCAAACCCAGGGATCGTACCAACTCCGCCAACAGAAAGCCGTCTCTCGAGAGGAAGCTGGTCGCCGTGCAACCATCCTCCAATCACCATGCGTCCATTGAGCTGCCTCGCAGGCGATATGCGGTTGTAGCGCCTCAGATCGAGAAACCCGCGACCGTAGGCTATTGATGCGGGGTTCGGGCCACCACCTGGGCGAAGCGCCACGTCGGCAACTGCAAGCCGCCCGGCCCCGCGCTCGTACTGCGCGCTGACATACCATCCGGCAAGAGGATTGAGCTCGCTGTTCCGGGAATCGATATCAGCGCGAATGTCTGCGACGTGAATTCGCCCTTCGTCCACCCGTGGGTTGAGTCGCCACGATTCATCACCCCGGAAAAGCGCAAAAACATCACGCTCCCGGCGTGAGCTCCATCGTTCGTCACTGAATCCGATGCCGATTGTGGCGTTGGCACCGGCGAATGCCGAAGCATGCAGCCGCCCTCCGTGCCGGCCGAAGTAATCCATATAGTCACGCTTGAGAAAAAATGCAGCCAGCCCAGCGTCGGGTTCACCGAGCTGCCACCGTTCAATCGGAACAACTTCGTCGAATGACGATGCTCCGAGGGTCACGCCGCGACGCCTCCCCAGGCGCACTTCCGCGGTAATGCGGTGGCCGAGGTTTTCCGAGTCCCAGTGAAAGCCGTGCGCGCTCCTGATAATGCCGAGCGCGCTGATAGACACTGATGCATCACGGTGGCTCGCGCGGTAGGTGGGTCCGATGAGAATCGGCAACCCCTCTACCCGGTTGTATGCTTTGCCTGACGTAATCGTGATACCCCCGCGATCGTCGCCGCGGTCGAGCAGCGACCCAATCGAGAAGGTTGTGTCCGATCTGACCGTGTCCGGAGCCTGCGCGGCCATCGGAGTGGCATGCGTCACGAGCGCGAAAGCGCCGCAGACGATTATCGGTGAGCGAATCATCACTGGTCGTTTGTGGCCGGTGGAATTTGTGTCCTGACACCATCGATGTTCAGCCGTTTCATCCGGCGGTAGAGATTCGGACGATCGGTCTGAAGCTGCCGCGCTGCCTCAGCGATGTTTCCTCTGGCTTTTCCGAGGGCGCGCTCGATCGTATGCCGCTCGAAGTCGTCGAGCATGCCTGCGAGCGACTGGTCGTCCCTGTCGGTGTCTTGCGGCGCGGGACTGTGAGCGTTACCGGCGAAAAATCGCGACATTTCTGATTCGTCCGGCGAACCGTCCGGTGTAGTTGCCAGCAGGCTGCGAACGCGGGCCGCCCCGATATGCTCGCCAGCGTGCACGATCGCGATTCGCTCGACGATGTTGGCAAGCTCCCGGACGTTCCCCGGCCAGCGGTGGCGCTCGAGTGCCGCCATTGCTTGCGGATGCCATGTCGGCGGCAACTGACCCGTACGTTTGAAATGAAGCATGGAGAAATGCTCGACCAGCAGCGGGACGTCACCATCTCTTTCGCGCAGTGCTGGCAACGCCAGTGGAATTACGTTCAGCCGAAAAAAAAGATCCTCGCGAAAAGACCCCGTGCGGACAGCACGGCCGAGGTCGTGATTTGTCGCGGCAATGATGCGTACATCGACCTTCACGTTGCGGTTGCCCCCCACGCGCTGAACCTCCTTTGCTTCGATAGCTCGCAGCAACTTGGCCTGGGCCTCGAGACTGAGATCGCCGATTTCGTCGAGGAACAGCGTTCCGGTATGAGCGAGCTCGAATCTGCCGATGCGCGTTTGTGTAGCCCCGGTGAACGCTCCGCGTTCGTGGCCGAACATTTCGCTCTCCACCAGGTCACGCGGAATGGCCGCACAATTCACGCGGACGAACGGCTTCTCCCGTCGAGCGCTGCCGCCGTGGATCGCACTTGCCACGAGCTCCTTGCCTGTTCCCGATTCGCCGCTGATGAGGATCCGCGCGTCGGTGCCCGCGACGCGCGCGATCATCTGCCGGACCTCCATCATCGGCGCGCTTTTGCCGATCATGTCGCCAGCAAGTCCGAGCTCCTCGCGCAGCTCCCGGGCGACTCGCCGCGTCTGTCTCAGCTCGAGCGCCGAGCCAATTGCGAACAGCACTCCCTCGGGCGTCAGCGGTTTCTCGAGAAAATTCACTGCTCCGAGTTTTGTTGCGCTGACGGCATCGCTCAATCCGGCCCGGCCGCTCATCATTATGACCGGTAGATCGGGGTGACTCGTGCGCAGCTTCGCGAGCGCCCCCATGCCATCCAGGTCGCCGGGCATCATAAGGTCGAGCAGGACGACGTCCGGCGCGTCCTCAGCGGCCCGCGCGAGAGCCTGAGCCCCGCCGGGCGCATCACGGACATCATATCCTTCCGCTGCGAGAAGCGCCCCGACCATTCGACGGATGTTCGCTTCATCGTCGACGATAAGGACAGTGGCCACGCTACGGTGAGCTCTGCCCGCCGGAAGGGAACGTGCGTTCCTGCAGCGCCGGCGCGGCGTCGCGTACCTCGGAGAGCAGCTTGGTGGTAAACCGCTGTCCCTCCGAGATGCGCTCGACTTCAACAGCGATGCTGTCGATGGATTGTTCCATGCGCTCGAGCCGCATCAGGACCTCAGGAGGGATCTGGGGATTTCCCGACTCGTTGGAGACGCGCTTCGCATAGGCCTGGACCATCGGGCGGCCAACAACTATGGCGATGACCATCGCAAAAAATCCAAGAGGCACGAATATCGCGGCCATTTCAGGACCCATTATTATCTCCTCCTTTCATTGCCTGGTGCGCCGGCAGTGTGAATCGAATCGTTGTACCAACACCTAACGTGCTGGAGGCTGCCACAGTTCCATCATGTGCAAGCACGGTCTGACGCGCAATCGCCAGTCCGAGCCCGGTGCCGCCAGGTTTGTGGGTTACATACGGTTCCCAGATCTCCGCAAGATCTTTGGAGGGGATGCCGGTGCCATCGTCGCTCACCTCGATACTGACAGCGTCCTTGCCGCCGAGTTGCGCAAGAGCGGCAGTAACGACGATCCGTCCCTCGCCGGAACAGGCATCCACAGCGTTTAAAATCACGTTGGACAATGCTCCCGCGAGCGCATCATGGTATCCTCTTACCAGCGGAAGATGGTCCGGAGAGACGACTTCTATTTTGATGTCTGGTGGCGTCGCGGCCGTCGCGAGGTATCTGACGAGCTCGGCAATATCGATATCTGCGGCGGCACCGTCCGGCATGCGGCCGAACTCGGCGAAACTCTTTGCAATTCGCTCGATACGGCGGGACTCAACGGCAAGTACGTCTACGGTCTCGCTCAGCTCCGGTGGCGCGTCCCGGCGCAATCGATCGACGGCAAAACGTATGGGAGTCAATGGATTTTTTAGTTCGTGCGCAACGCGGCGTGCACTCTCACGGTAAGCTTTCAGCCGTTCGGCTTCGGCCTCGCGCCGGCGGCCAGTCTCGACGGCGTCCGCCATTTCGCGCATCCGTTCGCGGAGAGTCGCAAACTCGGGCGCGCCCTTTACAGGAGGATCGGCGGGGACCGGGAGTGGCTGGCCGCGACCGATAAGAGCAGTCCACTTGACGAGCTCATCGAGCGGGCGGCTCAGCTGCCGGCTCAGGTGGCCGGCAACGCGGGACGCACTCACTCCGAAGACTATCAACCCCATTACTGCGATGACCGCAACGATTCGCCCTGATCTGCCGGCGAGAAAGCTGTAACGGCGGGCCTGTTCGAGAGACGTTCTCAGCTCGCGCTCGTGCGCGTCAAGGAGCTCCCGTTGAGACCGGTCGAGTGGCGCACGCCTTGCGCCCGCGATCGCCTGTTGACCGCTTGCGGCTACGCTTTCCCAGGCCGCTCGTCCACTGACCAGGCGCAACGCGCTGCTCACCGTTCCGCCCCAGAGAAGTGTCAGCATCAACGCTGGTACAATCGCAAACAGCGAGAGGATGACGATGAGTCGCGTTCGGAACCGGAGTTGCTTCATCGCCATTCCGCTATAAATTACAGGGCTTGACGCGACTTCGAGGATCCCGGGGACGGCGTGTTGAACCCGACA